>NZ_JBQKLN010000079.1:0-6067 GCF_052116205.1 Prevotella sp. Sow4_E9_plate
ACGCAACTGCTGAGCAGCTTTCTTGTAATCAATTTCTAAGTTGTCCATAATATAAAAACTGTGTTAAACTACTTTTATTGTAGCTTGACACAGTTTAGTTTACACTCTCAACACCTCCACGGTATCCATGTTAGAGAAAATCTCTTGCTCGAAATCAAATTCTGGTTTCAGGTGATACTCAAAGATGGAGTATTCTTCTGTTCGCTCTGTTTCCTTTTGCGACTCATGGAGAGGAAGATTGCGTATGTAGTTACTCTGGAAGGCATCAACCTTTAGCACTACCTTTTGAACTTCGGAATCCTTGTTGTTGATGATGCCAAAGCAATCCTTGAAGTATTCTGCTGGTTCCAGATTCTTAGGCATCTTGAACACTTCCTCGGAGATGATGACATTCTCCATACGGTCAAGTGCATAGCAACGGATATCGTTCGTGCCAGGACTATATGCGACCACATACCAACGTTTCTTGAAAGCCTTCACGAAATAAGGATGGATGTCAAACTCATAATACTTCTCGGAATTATAACTATAGTAAGAGATGAATATGACGTGGTTGTCGCGCATCGCCTTGATGATATCCTCTAGGAAGTTCCTGCCAGATGGCATGTCCTCCAGGAGAACCCTCTCCTTGAGTTTGCGACTGTTGCCCACCATGGCGTTGAGGGAGAAGGCGTTGAGCAACCAGTTTCTGGCGCTTCCTTCCTCGAAGCAATTGCCATACTCTATGTGATAACGGAATCCGCTACTACATTCGATGTTAATCTCAAACAGTTCCTCGATGGCATGGAGATTGTTGATGAAGGTACGGCGAGAAAGTTCCGTTCCCTCACTGAGGTCAGAGTCCAACCATCTGCTTTGAATTTCCTTTAGGGTAATGCCACCCCGGTTCCTTGCTCGATGAATGGTCTCTACGAGCCAGACATATTTGTTCAATTGATTGATAGCCATATTCTATAACTTTTAAATTTTGGCACAAAGATAATGAAAAAGTGAGAAATAATGTTGCACAGTTGCCAATTATTTTAGCAAGAACTCTATCATTTCGTCGTATTTGGCGAAAAATACACTTTCCTTCATTTTGCATAGTTTGGCATCTCTTCCTAGCAGGAAACTAAAGTACTCCCAAAATTGTTTCCTATGATGCATAAATTTGAGATGACTCATTTCATGTAGGATAATCTCGTCAATCAATTCCAATGGGAAAACCACTATCTTGGGCGGCAAGAAAATCTGTTTATAGATGGAACATTGCCCCCATATGTTCCTTCTCTTCATTTTTTTTATGATGACTTGTCTTGCATATAGATTTTTCTCCTTTTCCCAATAATGCAATCTCTTGGGGAGTTCAATGTTTGCCAGGTCTAGAATCTTATTCTTAATGATGCTTCTTAGCCAACTTTGAATGTTTCTGTTGTCGAATTTTGTGTCATGGCAGTAATAAAAATCAATTCTCTTTTCGTTTACTTGCGCCATAATCATGCATCGGTCTCCTTTGGTATAGATACTTCTTCCTTCACATGAAAAAATGCTTTCGGATTGCAAGAGTGAGTCTTTCACCTCATGCCATCCTACTACAAGGCACCATGTGCATAACCTGAGCGAAGGGTTGATTGTATATCTTGTCGTCATAAGTTCCACATCTTATCTAAAATTTCCTTGTAGTCCTTTGCGTATGGATTTCTTCTTTGGACATTAAGTCCGTAGAGGCGAGTTCCTTTTTCTTGTTCTTCCTTCAGTCTCTGCATTGTTTTTTTTATAGGAAGAGGAAAACAGAAGTCGCTGATGATAAGTGCATCGGCCATGGAATATTTTTCAGAATCGAGCTTCTTGAAAATTTCCATTAGCATTTCTTCCCCATTAGTACCCCCGGAAAAGCTGCCCTTGAAGAATTTATCTATCTTATAATAATTGCTGGGTCTTGCCAAGTCCAAGGTCTTTGTTCTGATAGAGAACGAGATGAGAAAACAGCTTCTCTTTTCCTTTTTCGCTATAGCCGCGAGTTGCTGCAATAGAGACTTTGCGATTTCCAAAGGTCTACCACTCATGGATCCACTTGTATCAATGCAAATAATCATGGGGCCTTGCAGAAGGCGAGGCTTCTTATAATGAACTGTTGATTTTTCACGCTTATTCTGTGCAGCCTTTGAGGAAAATTGCTGCAGCTGTCTTTTTGCAAACTTTGCATAAAAGGTGGGAGAGTCCATCATGGCAATCTCCGTGGGAAGCAAGCTATCCAGGTCATTTCCCAAGGATACGCCATCTATGTCTTGCCTGTCATGGGAATGCTTGAGTAATATAGGAATGTATCTAGTCATGGTGGCATCATCCATTTCTTCGCTTCTCTCTTTTTCCCTTCCCATTTTCTTGGCTATCTCCTTTAGTTGAGGGTACTTGTGGAAGAAACGAGCCTTCTTCTGTTCCTTCTTGTAGTCTATGTCACCACAGGTTATGATTTCTTGCTCAATTTTTTGCATACTATTGGAAAGTACTTGCGCAATCTTCTGGTCTTTCCTCTTCTTGCTAGCCTCTTTCCAATTAGCTTCCATGGCATCAAAAATTTCGTCAGTAGTTTTCTGTTTTTTTCCAAATTCCTGGATATATCCATGTATATTGAACATGCTGCTGTCGAAAGTATCGTGCAAGTGCTTGGCGATACCGTTCCATGCCTGGCGTTTTTGCTCTATGTTGGATGCAAAGAAGTGGGATAATATCTTCATTTCTTCCTCATATTCCCTCTCTATTGTGGAAACGACAGGCAATATACCCTCCAACATGGAAATAATTTCCTTTCTGAAAATTTCTTTCCATGTCTCTTCTTTTCTGCAAAGTTCTTTGTTTCCTGAGTCTTGGCAGATTTCTTCTATATACCCTGCCACAGGATCATCCTTGTACTCTGGAGGAATGGGCTTCCCCTCGATGTAGAGGTCAAAAAGCCCAGAATATTCGTCAATCCGTTTGTCTATATCTTCCATATTAAAAATTATATGCTAGTTTTTATCTTCATTTCCAACGCCTCACATTTCTTTCGCAAGTTGTCGGCATACTTTTGGATGACCTTCAAGTCAGTTGAAGACACAAATAGATTTTCCTTTTCCAGCAACCTCATCTTTTGGTTAAGTTCATTGCCTATTTTTTGCATCTCCTCAATGAGATGTGTGTCTCCTTCAGAAAACAAGTTTTGTTGCCCTGTAGGAGGGAAAATGGGCTTGCTAGCCTTCTTTGATGGTTCCATCATGTAGAGTGCATTATTTACGATAATTCCACCTTGCGCCCTTCTCAAACTGACGATTTGGTGCTGTGGATACTTCTTGGATGAGAAGGGACCTTGAGGAACTCTCCTGATTATCCATCCATTCTTATCCTTATCAAAATAGAGCACACCCTTCGTCTCGATGTCCATCAGCAGGTATCCATAATCTTGGAGAAAGAAGTAAGTGTCTCCCCAGTTTGTGCCCATAAGCTTGGTATAGAAGTAGAAATAGATGTTGAAATCTTCAGAATTGATATTGGCTATTTTACTGTTTGCCAATGCATTGCCCTTCGTTTTCAACCCTTTTTCATACTCTTTCTCCACAACTGAGCATTTATTCTCAATGTTCCAGAATAATGACTCTGTAACGATTTTCATGACAGGTTCAATGGTCTCTACCTTGTTCCATAGCACATGATAGAGTATGGGAAGATCGGTTAGGTTTATCTCCTTTCTTCCATTTAGAAATGCCGATGTTTGCAGCAGATGTACTGCTTTCTTCCATCTTCTGTCTGATATATAATAGTCTAGAGGACTCGCGGCTTCATCCTGTGACTCGGTCTCTTTTAGCTTCTTGCGAATGAATGTGATATCCTTGAGTATATTGTCAGGAATATCGATATCTTCCACCTCTTCAAGGATTTGTGTGTATTGCTCGTCTGTTATGAGAAGTTCGGCAGGAATGACAACCTTACTCTTGTTCTTCCCCTTTAGCATCTTGTAGAATGTACGTTCATTGGCTATGGGGTTAGAGACAACTCGTAATATGAATCTATCCCAAAGGGCTTCCAACCCCTCATCCTCTTTAGGTAACTCATTGGATGCAGCAATGAGTGCTTTCATAGGAAGCTTGATGGTCTCGTTTCCGTTTTGGTAGATTTTCTCATTGATGGCTGTCAGCAAGGCATTTTGAATGGAAGGACCCGCTTTCCAGATTTCATCCAGAAACACCACATTTGCCCATGGAAGATACCCTTCTGTTCTTCTTTCATAAGTATCCTCGTCTTTCAGTTTGGATATGGAAACAGGTCCAAAGATCTCGTCTGGGGTAGAGAAACGCGACATCAAGTATTCAAATTGTTTCTTTTCGGCGAATACTTCCTTGAGCCTTCTGGCAATCATACTTTTGCCAGTTCCGGGAGGCCCCAGCAAGAATATGCTTTCGCCAGCAATGCTGCTAAGCAAGGTCAAGGAGAAGATGTCCTCTTTTTCCCATACTCCTTCACTCATCAGCTTGATGAGTTCCTTCATTTGTAGTTTTATCTCTTTCTTTTCCATTGTATATTTATTTTGTGGCAAAGGTACATATTTCCTGTGTAAAATGTTGTCACACCTAAAATATTTTTTAGGTGTGCAGTAATTTTTCTCATTTTCAGACTACCTTTGTGTCATAGATGTAAAATAATAAGAAATAATGGAACAATCATTTATGGACACAACAAAGGTGGATCTTGTACAGGAGACATTGGGCACAAGTGAAGAACAACTATTGTTAATCATTCAAGCATATGAAGATGAATCAATGGGTTGACTTTGACACAGGTGATGAAGCTCAAAGTGAGTATGTTTTTTCCTATATGGAAAAGACATATAGCATAGAACTCAGTTTGAGTGTTGGCTTTGGCGATATATGGTTTGCGAATTTGTACTCAGTGACAGGTGATAAGAAACAAAAATGTGTATCAAACATCAAGATTCCAACTTGTGATTTTGACGAACTCTCTTGGTTGAAACAATACTTGGAGAAACGAATGGATATGCTCTTGCTAGAGCTAAAAAATGAAGTCTCATCCGTCAGCTTCGAGCCAGAGGACATTGCCGGCTTACCCATATCTTCAGACGATAAAATCAAACTGCTTGACATGTTGCATGGTTTATGGTTTGATGTTTATAAAGTGTGTCAGGAAAAATAAGAAAACAGGTCTCGTATCATTTAAAAAATGAAATAGGAAGCCAATGCAAAAAATGTGGTCGGAAGAGATTCCGCCCAAATTCACCATTGAAGTATTAACTTTATAAGATTTAGATTTATGCTATTCAACTATAAGGAACATCGGATTTTTGCGTTCTCTGATACTCATGGGATGCACAATCGGCTTCATATCCCAGAAGAAGCCGACATCCTGCTTTGTGCAGGCGATGTGATGTCTGGATTTGGTAAGGATGGCATGGAGGACTTCTTTTCCTGGTTGTTAAGCCATCCCGCCAAACTTTATATGTTTGTCGCAGGTAATCATGAGCTGTTCTTGAAAGACAGCTTAGAGCAGACAATTTCGCTCTTACCTAAAAAAGTAGTTTTCCTTCATGATTCCTCCTTTGAGTTTGATGGGATAAGTTTTGGGAATATATCCATGCGAAGCTTGCAAAGTAAGGAGCAAAATGTCCAATCTGCTACCAAAATGGACTTCCTGATTACCCATATTCCACCGGAAGGCATACTTGACGAGGGTAGGGGAAGCCTTCCGCTATTGTTAGAGGTTTATCGCTCTCAACCTCGTTTCCATGTTTTTGGTCATGCTCATTCTTGTGGAAATCAAAGCAAGGGTGGTGCTTTTACGGAGTTTTACAATGTCTCACAGTTTAATGAACTTAGAAACCAAGATGGAGGTCAATAGAGAATGGTTTCCACCTTGGTGACAAGTCTTTTAAATATCAGTCAAAGAAATGCCTGTAGTTATCCGAGTAGGTTTATGGTTGACGTTTTTCGGGGGGTGTAATTTAAACTGTGTCAAGGCTTGTTCTTAACTTTCATTCCCACTCCCTGCTGGGGGCATGCCCCCAGCAGGGAAGCCTTTTCGGCTGCAAAGTTACATAATT
>NZ_JBQKLN010000080.1:0-6006 GCF_052116205.1 Prevotella sp. Sow4_E9_plate
AATTATGTAACTTTGCAGCCGAAAAGGCTTCCCTGCTGGGGGCATGCCCCCAGCAGGGAGTGGGAATGAAAGTTAAGAACAAGCCTTGACACAGTTTAAATTACACCCCCGGTAAGTTTGATGGGAATATGGCGGTGATGAAGTGGTAAAAGATAAAATACTCGTATCTTTACCATTCGAATTCGTTTTTGAAATCAGCCATCATTTCTAGAAAGTCAACAGCGTTGCCTGTTCTTGCATATTCTTCTTCACGAGCTAAGACATGATTCACCAACTCGTCATTATTGCATGGTGTCATAAAAGGATATTCTTCGGATTCGTTATGAGCCTCTGTTGCATATTCGTGACGATAGGTAACTGCAGGTTCTTTTGAGTTTGGCATTATTTTAGTCATATTGTAATCCTCCTTAATTTTGGTTACTCTAATTTGTTGCAAAATTACGATTAATATTTGAAAGTACCAAAGTTTTAAAATGATATTTTGTGGGATGAGTTGCAAAAACATGGCAAAAAGTTTGGAAGATACCAGATAATTTCTTATATTTGCACTGTTTAAAGATAGGTGTTATGAGAACAGTTCAAGATTATATCGCAATAATTAGGCAAAATAGTTCCAAGATTACTAAAGATTTTGGAATCAAGACATTGCGCATTTTTGGTTCCGTATCACGAAATGAGCAAACAGAGCAAAGCGATTTGGATATTTGTGTAGAAACAGAAACTCCTAATCCATTTTTATTGGCCGACTTGAAAGAGTTCTTAGAGGGCTTGTTCAAGTGCTCAGTTGATGTAGTGCGTATTCACAAAAACATGAATCCTTTCTTTAAATCAAGAATTGAACGGGATGGAATCTATGCAATTCGATAAATATGTAGCATTGGATATACTTAATAGAGTACATATTTCTATTGAGCATATAGAAGAGCGTTCACAACCTTATCATTGTGGCGATGATTTTCTGATGTCTTCTACTGGTTTCGCAATTCTTGATTCCATATGTATGCAATTTATTGCTATAGGAGAAAGTTTAAAGGGACTTGATAAGGTTACTAAAGGAGAACTTCTTACAACTCATCCTGAAATTGATTGGAAAAATGTGAAAGGGTTACGTGATATCATAGCTCATCATTATTTTGAGGTTGATGCCGATCAGATTTGGTGGATTATAGAAAATGAGTTGCAGCCTTTGAAAAAGGCAATTCAGGAAATGATAGAATCTTTAAAACGGATACTTGATGAGTAATGTCAGGTAGCCGTTTTGTCATTTCGTACTTCCAGCTCCCCATTTCATACATTTATCCCCCAACTTTCTATGCAGTTTCGGATAAATTCATTATCTTTGTCCCCCTGAAAACAACTAAAAAATAAAATGTAATGAAGAAAGGATTGAAATATACTTTGGTTTCCTTAGGCAGCCTGGTCGTTTTGGCTGGTGTTGGCCTGGGAATCATGTATGTGGTGTCGCCATATAAGGTGAAGCGGTGGTTGGGCATCGCTTCATCTTATTCTGATGTGTTCGTTGATAGATTGAAAGGGCAACCTTATACTCGTGGCGGGTATGACGGCATTGATGTGTCGAAACACAATGGAGTTATCAAGTGGAAGGAAATAGCGAAGAATAAGCGAATCAAGTTCGTTTATATCAGAGCTACACATGGTAAGGGATATGTGGATCGACATTATCGCCGAAATATCAGACTGGCTCGTAAATATGGGTTGAAGGTGGGATCTTATCATCTGATGTCTGCCGGCTCTTCTGCAACTGCTCAGTTCCGGGATTTCCAAAAGATGGTGAAGACAGAAACCGGACATTTGCATGGTATTGGAGAAAGGGTAGATTTAAGCAGATTCATGAATGGTACAACCATCAAGGATTTGATGTTGTAAGAAATATACTTGGTAAATACCCAAAACGAATTTATGTCTCTAACTCTCAGAAGTAACATCGTACATAAACAGGAGAGAATAGTCTACCATGTTTACCTTTCAAGGGATAATGGTATTAATAGATAACTAAAAGATAATAAAAATGAGTAAGGAAGTAAAGATTTCAGTTATCAAGTTTGAAATGGTCAACGGTAAGAAGACCTATAAGTCGTTTACCTTTAAGTTGAATCCAAAGGAAATGGCAAAGTTCAAGACCGAGGCAACGGTGAAGAAGAAGGTGGCAGAATACGTGGCGAAAAGTGGCGTATATAAGCCTTCTGAACTTCAGAACTTAAAATACGACATGAAAGAGTTCCTGGAGGAATGGAAGAAGATGGTTCCTGTGGTGGAAGCTGAAGAGCTTGCGAAACTGGATAAGTCACCGAATAATCCAGAGACTCGCGTTACCCCTCATCTCATCAGCCGTCTTGCCGCTGGTGAAATCTTTGTATTCGGTTCTAACGCCATGGGATATCATGATGGTGGTGCGGCAAAGACTGCCCTGGAGAAGTTCGGTGCTATCAGAGGTCAGGGACATGGTTTGCAGGGAAAGAGTTATGCCATCGATTCAATGAGTGGTATGGAAGCTATGAAAAAGGATGTGGATGAATTCATCGAGTTTGCTAAGAATCATCCTGACAAAACATTCTTTGTGACATTGATTGGTTGCGGTATCGCCGGATATTCTCCTGAAGAAATGGCTCCTCTGTTTGAAAGATGTTACGATCTTGAGAATGTGTGCCTTCCTTCTGAGTTCTGGGACATCATCGGATGGCCAAAGGTTCAGCAGCCACACTATGATCTCTTACGTTTCCTGGATGCTCAGGAGTTTGCCTATACCCAGGCTTTGAGAGAACTGAAGGAAGGAAGAAAACAAAGCCATTGGATATGGTATATCTTTCCACAACAGAAGGGACTAGGTCATAGCCACAACGCAAACTACTATGGTTTGGATGGCGAGGGTGAAGCCAGAGCCTATATTGAACATGAGATTCTGGGTGAAAGACTCCGTGAATGCTGCAAGGCGCTCCTGCTCCACAAGGGTAAGGACATCGAATACATCATGGGAAGCGGAGTTGATGTGATGAAGCTCAACACCTCTATGAATCTCTTCAATAGAGTAAGTCCGAATGATGTGTTTGAGGAAGTTTTGGATGCATTCTTTTAAAGAACCCACTTTTAAAAAGTAAGGCCTGTTTAAAATATTTTATATTTCACAAAAATAACAGATTATGATAATTATTAAAAACAAAAGATGTAAGTTAGAGAATATTCGTAAGGAATATCCTGGTGCAATAATTTTTGATGTTACTTCTAAAGGTGCATTGAAAACATTCTCTCCGTTCTATCCTCATGGTGATATTCCAGTATTTGGTTCTGATAAAGAACCTAAGGATGGAGATCCATATCTGGGTTCAGCTGAGCAGAGACCATTTAAATACTATTCTGCTTCCGTAGAAGGTATGTGGCAAGGTCTGGAGGTGTTTGAGCATGCAGGTGTTGATACTTCTTGCTTCACTAACACTACTATGCGTAATTTGAAGCGCAGCTGTAGACGTTTTGGTAAGTGCCTTGGACATATGTTTTGGGGAAAGCTAATAGACTATGCTACTGCAAGAGGTAGTATTTATAAGCCTGCTTATGAATACATGCTTCGATGGTATTGTCGTGAGGAGATTGATTATTTAACTTATTTAAATGAGCACAATAAAACAATAGTATTACTAGATTATAATACTAATTGTGACATAAATAATTTGTCTTCCCCACTTTCACATGCTTCTTTAATTAAAGAATTTGTGGAAATATATGGTATTTTACCTGAAGACTTTGTGTTCTCTCAGGAATGGGTAGATAAGCATTCAGTGAAGTAACTCATATTCGCCTATAGTTTTAAGACAAGCTCCTGAGCATGAGTTTAAACTGCTTACTTTTTAGTTCTCAACAATTATTGGAAAAGAACAACAAATAAAAACAATGCATATGGAGACTATTATTTCAACGATTGTGATTATAGCTTGTACTTACTTCTTTACGCGAAGAAAAGTAAAGCCTATTGAACAAGAGACTGATGGCTGTACACAACCTGAGGCTTCTGCGGACATACTGCAAGAAGAAAAGCAGGAAGAACCTCCACACACCAAGGATTTGTGCATAGAGCTGCTGAAGCAATTAAACTGTGAGGTATTTGTTTCAGAAGAGGAAGAGAATCGCTTGGATTTTAAATATCAGGGAGAACATTTTATCATAGATGCCACCAACGAGAGTTTCTTCATTAATATTTGGGATCCAGGGTGGTATGTTGTTCCATTGGATGATCTGGAACAAATGTCTAATGTACGTAAGGCAGTTAACACAATCAACAACTATAGTGGAACAACCATTGTTTACTACATAGAAGAAGAAGGACAGAAATTCATTCTCCATTCCAAACGCCAATGTATACTGCCAAAAGATTTACCCCACGTGAAAGAATACCTAAGGGCTCTTTTGGATGATTTTTTTGCTGTTCAAAAATGGCTGAGCAAAGAAATTGCAACGCAAAATAAAGAAAACTGATATCACCAGGTTTTGGATCCAGCTGTTTATGCACAAAAGAATGTTTTTTGACACACATTGCTGCTACTCGTGTTGTAACACCTTGATTTACAACATCTGTTTTTGGGGAAGTCTGATTTGGGTGTAGTATGGATTTTCTTTTTCTTAGCGGCATTGGGTAAATACAGAGCACAGAGGCAGAGAGTTAACTTTCTGCCTCTTTCTATGTTTTACACTAAACACCTGTCCATCTATGGGTTTAACTTTTGCAGTAACCACGGCTAGTGCACTAACTATACGCATGATTTTACCCCATCGCACCTCCTCATGCTTCTTCGCTTCACAATGCAAAAACTCAAATTTTCATCAATCCATGGTAACAAGACTCTGATAACGGCATGATTTATCGGAACTTGAAAGAACTGTTCAAAAGTTACATGAAGAGAACTCATCTACAAAATACTACAAACAGATAGAACAGACTTTAGAACATGTATTTTATACACAGAAGCAGGCATTTGGTACAATCAACAGATAGGATGTAGCATTATCTGCTCATTTTTATCTACTTTTGCTCCAGAAATGTTTACCTTTAGCCAGCTAAAGGTATATATGGATGTGCAAAGGCACTCTAAAACATTGAGTAATAAATAAAATCATTGCACCCATGATTTTCTAACATTAGAAACAACGTAAAAATAACAATATACAATGAAAATGTTATATGATATAATCGCAGGCATCATTTCTATGATTGCCAAAAGCCTGGGAGTTTCATATGCTACTGCCAATGTGGCATGGAGCTTATACCTACAGGGACTGGTGTGTATCCTATCCTGCCTCTTGCTTCTCATTCCCATGAGGAAGAGATACAAGCAATTCGGCTTGGATGTGTTCACCATATCAGGAACAGCCTCCATTCTTGGATATGCATACCTGATATTCGCCAACTGGTTCAATTTCATCAGCCCATTCATTGGGCAGAGTTTTCTGACTCAGCATAAAGCACTCATCAACTATACGAAGATGACGGGGATGCAATGGCACATGAGTTACCAGAGTGTTTATCTCATCCTCTTTGTCTTCCTGGGAGTGGCACTAATAGGAATGAACTTTATTCTGCTTGTATGGTTCAACCGACTAGCCAAGAAGACCAGCAATGAACTGATAAGTTTTCCTGTATCGAAATAACCCAACATACAAAAGAAGAATATATGACTAAGAAATGTATTATATCTGTATTGCTCGTAGTGGCTTGGGCATTGTTTGCCTCTCTGTTTTACAAGACCATCATGCTGATGCTGCTCTTCCTGGTATGGAAGAAGCACATCTTTGAGATGCTTCCGGCATGGACACAGAAATGGGGAATGAAACCTTATTGGATGCTCTTCTTCATATGCCTGTGGATGGCAATGCCCCGTTATCGCATCAACTCAAATGACAGGGTGAGACTCGTTTATCTGGATAAGAATGGTGAAAACAAACACCCTCCGCTTACCCAATATCTCATCAATACCCTGATTCCTGAAGAAGAGATAGTGA
>NZ_JBQKLN010000081.1:0-5832 GCF_052116205.1 Prevotella sp. Sow4_E9_plate
ATAAGAAACGCCCTGTAGATTTCGCCAATGTAGCCCTGCTGAATGTTCGTGATTCTTCATTGATAAATGGCGGCGTGACGAATGAGAACGGCCAGTTCGTGATTCCCTGCGAGGCGAGAAAGGCGATAGTAAGAGTAAGTTGCGTGGGCTATATTACGGCAAGCAATACCTTTAATATAGGTAAGATAGGGACAATAACTCTGAAAGAGGCAACAATGAACCTGCAGAAAATTGTAGTGAAAGGACATCGACAGCCTTTCAGAATGACTTCTGAAGGATTGGTGGCTCAGGTAGAAGGAACCTCCTTGGAGAAAATGGGCTCGGCAGAAGATGTATTGAAACATCTTCCGAGAGTGATGCAGAAGAACGGTGATATAGAAGTCTTGGGAAAAGGTAAACCTTTGATTTATATAGATAACAAGAAAATCAAGGGAACCATTGACCTCGATAGATTGAGTTCTTCTGACATCAAACATGTGGAGGTGATAACCGAGCCGGGTGCTGAATACGATGCAACCTATCAGTCTGTCATCAGAATCAAGACGACAAGAAAAAAGGGAGAAGGACTGGGATTGACTTATCGCCAGGTCTATCAGCGCAATCATCAGAACAATCATCGTGAAGTCCTCGATTTGAACTATCGCTATCGGGGATTGGATATCTTCTCCAATTTGTATGGCGGTTTGTCTCAGGGCTATCAGGATCAGCATAATGATAACAGACTCTACGGCAAGACGCTCATGAGTATCGACGAAGACTTGATTATCAAAAACCAGAGTTACTATACCAGTGGAAGTCTTGGTTTTAATTATGTTTTCAATGATAAGCATTCCGTGGGTGCCACTTACGAGGTGAACATCAATCCTTATAGTCGGGGTGGATGGAATTCGCTGATGGATGTCTGGAAGAATGGCTCCAAGACAGAAAGCTATACAAATGATATGTATTGTCGTTTCAAAAGCCGACCTACGCAGGATATTACGGCTTATTATGCCGGACAGATAGGAAAGGTGAGCATAGAATGGAATGGGGAAATATATCTTCGTAAAACAGGACAGACTCAATATTCTGAAGAAACAGGAATTGAGGGCGGAGATTCTCGTACGATAGAATCTGATTTCACAGCTGATAGTTGGATGCATGCATCTAAGCTGGTACTGAGCTTTCCGGTATGGAAAGGTACTCTGAAGGTTGGTAATGAGTTTACCGAAAGTTGCCGTGCCAATCTTTATACTATAGATGAACAGGGAACTGACTTGCCAGGCAAGACGGACGACCAGGTGAAGGAAAGTAATCTTGCAGCCTTTGTTTCTTATGGATTGAGACTAAACAAGGTAGAACTGAATGCTGGCCTCAGATACGAACATGTTTCTTCCAATTACTATAATACAGGTGGTGATTATTGGAGCGAGGAGAATAAGGATTATTTCGTACCCGACCAGAGTCGTAAGTACGACCATTTCTTTCCGAATGTGTCCTTGACCTTTCCTATCGGGAATGTGAAAATGAATATGGTTTATAAGGTGACGGTGAGTCGTCCTTCCTATAGTCAGTTAAGTAGTAATGTGCAATATAATAGTCGCTATTATTATCAGGGTGGAAATCCATTGCTCACGTCAACCTTCGAACATGGCATAGGGATTAATCTGGGATATAAATGGTTCCAGTTTTTTGCCAACTGGCGTTATCTTGTAGATCCTTGCTATCAGGTGATAGAACCGTATCATGACAATGAGTTAATCAGTATGTACACCTTTCGTAATTTGAATCATTCTCAGGTTTGTTACGTGGGACTGACGGCATCGCCAACGATAGGATGGTGGCATCCTACGTTGGGCGCAGGTATCAGAAAGCAGTTCCTGACCATTGGTGGTAAGGCGTACAGTAAACCGATATTCATAGGCTCTTTCAATAATGCGTTTTCGCTACCATGCGGTTGGACGCTTAATCTTGATATGAGTTGGAACACGCAGGGCCATTCTGCGCTTCCGCTTTATATGGCACAAGGAGGAGTGGACGTCTCTTTGCGTAGAAGTTTTCTTCACGACCGCCTGAATGTCACTTTGGCGGGCAATGACCTCTTTGCGACAATGCGCAATTCTACAAGATTGGTATATGGTACCAGCGATATCTATACCAGAAAATATACGGATACCCGAATGTTCATGTGCTCATTCAGCTATAAGTTTAATGTTAGTAGAAGCAAGTACAAGGGTACGGGTGCCGGTAATACAGAAAAGAACAGATTGTAAAATAAAAAACAGAAAGTATATGAAGCGTTGTTTATGGATGATATTCATGGTGGTTGGTACCTGGATGCTAACTGGCTGTAGTAGTGATGATGATAAGTTGGACAGCCTTCCTTGGAATGACAAGGAACTGTTCAACCAGTCTTTTGTTTTAAATCAGGATGGGTATTGCATCTTAGAAGGAAAGGCTCCTGTCTGTGATATAGATAGGAATGTTCTGAATTCTTATCTTGTAAGTTATGGCTGGCAACCTGTCGGCATCTATCAGACGAAGGAAAACGGTAAACTTGCGAAAACTGATTATCGTGAAGGCATCAAGGATTATAGTCCGAAGGTCTATGAATTTTTATCTGAGAATCAGTTGATGACTTATTATCGTGATGAGGATACACGTACATTCTGTTTCAAGAAGCAGGATTGGTCGTATGATGATGCGACGGGCATTGTCATCAAAACGAATAAGGCTGGTAAGGTAGATGATTATATGCAAATCCTGGATGTGAAGTTTCATGAAGATGAAGCTTACCTGTATGTGATGGAGAAGATTGGTTCGGTGACAGTAGCTGACAATCAGGAAAAAGCTGTTTATGGCTTGGTGGTATATCAGCGTTTATCTTCATTAGAACTGATTGATGTGCAGAATACTTATACTATTGATAAGAGTGATGAAGAAGACAAGCCAAATGAAACTGAAAAAGTACCGGATGATTGCCGTTATTATATTCGGTGTGTATATGCCAATTCTAAGGATGCGCATGGAATGGGTGATGGACATAGTAAATTTCAGTCATTCAGACTTTTGAGTTTGGATTTGGCAGATTATCTGAACAATAACTCATCAGCTAACCCTTATTATCATTATTATGATTCCATTGTATGGTCATGTAAGGGAATGCCAGATAGGGTAGTGAGTCTCAGAAATGAGAACAATTGTTATGCTGTGTCAATCAACCTTAGCACTTATCTTTTTCAGATCAGCCGTAATACTTCTATGACGGAGGAAGATAGAACATTGATTGTTGCTGATGGCTATAGGGGTGGACGTGTGGTTTATTCTTCCGGCATCTATCTCAATATCTATAATAATGGTTTCATGGGTTACGATTTCGGTTCTTCTGATTTGCTGAATCCATCTAATGATGACTATGATTTGTATTGCATCTTCGACCAGAGCAAGCGGTTCCGGATAGTCTCTCCTCGTTATTCTCCTGATTTTCCGGAAAAGCCATATTCTGAGTTGAAATACATTGTATCAGGGGTGCTGTTGGATTCTGAGAATCCGGAAAGCATGAAGAAGCATGAGGCTGTGTTGTCTGAGCAAAAGAGGATGCTGGTTGATCTGATGGATATGTATTATGGTCAGTATGGCAAGGGTGTTGTGGTAGATGATTCGAACAGAGAGAAGTACCGCAATCGTTTCAAGGCTTTGCCATCCGATGCAGACATTGTGATGTATTGGAAGGGCTATACGCCTGTGCAATGGAACTCTGATTATGTGGGATGTTTAGTTGCTTTAATCTTGAAAAAGAATAAGGAAAATCCCTTGAAGAGTTACTATTGTATCCATGCAGAGCCGATTAAATAGATTTCCCTCTCAATACAACAATGAATATATGACAATCGGTCAAGCGAAGGCACAACCATATTGGCTTGCTCTTTGCTTGACCGATGTTTTTATTTTTCTTCAGTTAGATACTCCTTGATTTGTTGCTCTAATATCGGAAGGTCGTTTGTAATCACATCCCAAACAACGTTGTTATCAACTTGGAAATATTCATGAACGCTATAGTTCCTCATGCCGTTCACTTGTTTCCAAGGAGTCTTAGGATGCGCTTGCCGAAATTCTTCAGTTAGCATATTCGATGCTTCTCCAAGAATTTCGATGTTCTTGACTACTGCGTAATACATCATGTCGTCTGCGATAAAATCCTCAAAGTTTTTACCTTTTGTATATCGGCAGATTCTTTCTATCGCCTGGAGCATGTGCTCTAGGCGGTTTTTATCTCTACTTCGTTCTCTCATATACTAAGATTTTATCACGTTCTACTGATTCCTGTGCAAAAGGAAGTAAGGTTCCTTCTGAGACCAAATCAACTTTTCTACCTAAGAGTTCTTCCAAATCACTCCACATGCCGAAGAATTTTAAACCTATAGGTTTACTCTTGTCCAAAGAAACCATAATATCGACATCGCTATCCTTCGTTTCTTCCCCTCTGGAGAAAGAACCGAACAGCCAGGCTTTCAGTACGGGTTGGGTGCTGAAATAATGGCGTAAAGCTTCTATGATGGCTCGTTTACCCATAATATCTCGTTTACCCATAATATAATGATGTTGTTTCTTGGTGCAAAGATACACTTTTTATTCGAAAGAGCAAGCTTTTTTCTAGTTTTTTATTACCTTTGCATAGGTTTTCCGAAAATAATCTATGTTTTGCTTAGTTTTTTGCTTGGCTCAACTGTATAGATAATAAGAAACAGAAAAAAGAAAAACTGATGTATATGAAAATACTTTTTCGTGTGCGTATAAGCCCGATGTTAAATCAAAAAAGAATCTGATATGAACCTTATAGATACCCCCAAAAATTACGTCCCGATGTAGACTTTACCACATGGCGACGTAATCTTTCCTACATCACGACACAGATATTCCTGCGTCGCCATGTAATTTCAAGGGCATCGGAAGAGATTACACGGATTCTTTATGAGATTATAATCGCTTCATGTAGCTTTTTCCAGAAAGAAACTCTCTTAAAACAATGAATATATGACAATCGGTCAAGCGAAGGCAAAACCATATTGGCTTGCTCTTTGCTTGACCGATGTTTTTATTAAGCCACTTTTTTCCCTTGTTTGTACAGGAAATCTGGGGCAAAATCAATTCCATTGTACCATTCCAAAGTCCAATGGGTAAGTCCAAATTGAATAAACTTATTCATGTCTTTAAGTTCTTCTCGCTTATTGCCTTTTAGTAATGGGAGAAAGTCAATGCGTCTTGTTTCGCCATTACTGAACTTTAAGTCCATGGTATAATCCTTAATGTAATCAACATCAACGATTCTTATTAAATCAATGTCAACCATAATTCAACTTATTTAAGAGGTTCAATTTTTATTATTTCCTTGCCTTCCTGTAATCGCTTCCAATTCATTTCAAGTTCGTTTTGATGAATCTCCATCCACTTGAATACGTCTTTAAGTACCTTTTTAGGCAATTCTCCTTTTACAATTCCATCTTGTATGGTAATAATGGCTTCGTAGTCTCCATATCTCACATGAAAATGTGGAGGATTGTGATCATCTCCAAACATGGCAATGATAATTCCGAAAAAACGACTTAGTTCTGGCATAATCTTTATTATTTTTTGGCAAAGATAAAAAAAACTATTGAATGTTCCAAATCTTTTTATTACTTTTGCATTGCTTTTCCAAAAAAAGTAGAAGATTTCTTCATTTTAGGGGTAATTGATTTCAGGAAAGCTTGTATATAAGAGTAGAAACAAGAAGAAAATGACGTGATGACAGAAGAAAATGAACAGCGGATGGAACGGCTGTTCCACGACCATTACGAGCAGATGTATCGCTTC
>NZ_JBQKLN010000082.1:0-5285 GCF_052116205.1 Prevotella sp. Sow4_E9_plate
GCAACTGCTGAGCTGCTTTCTTGTAATCAATTTCTAAGTTGTCCATAATATAAAAACTGTGTTAAACTACTTTTATTGTAGCTTGACACAGTTTAGTTTACACTCTCAATACTTACGGCACTATTATATAAATCTATTCTTCAAAATCTTCCGGCTTAGATGAAACACAATGTATCATCAGCTAGAGCCACTTTTACCTCATAGGGCGAATTGGCATTAATCACAGCCAGAGACATTTTTTCTACTACCATACTTCTACCCCTATAGGTTCTTTACCAGTACGTTCCAGACAGCTTTTGCGAACCAAGTTCTCCAGTTTCTCCACCATTTTACGTTTGTTTTCCTTAGAAGCATTCCAACGGCGTAGAGCCTCTTCCCTTGTTAACTTTGTTGTATCCATATATTCTTCCTCCTAATTTATTCTAGTTCAACATTCAGCCGCCAAAATTACGCTTTTTTTCCCGAAACCACCAAGAAAATCAAAAGAAATCTGCAACTTATCATCAAATTCTCTAGATATAAGCTGTAAACTATAAACTATTAGCTCTAAACAGTAAACTATTAATTATAAATTGTAAATTATAAACTTCCCACCCCCGGCGGTCCCAGCTCGCACAAGATGGCGAAGACCAGAAGCAAGTTGTAATAAGGCGGTCCCATCCCGCACAAGATGGCGAAGACCAGAAGCAAGTTGTAATAAGGCGGTCCCAGCCCGCACAAGATGGCGAAGGGCTTTGATGCCCCGCCAACCTTAGAGCGTAGCGGTTCCGAGCACCGGAGGGCGGTTACATCCCCGCTTCCTGAGGTTTCTGTCCACCGGGAACGGGGGAACCGAAGGGGGTGTAAAGACCATTGAAGAGGGGCTTGGGGAGAAAGTGGAGCTCTCCTTGCAGGAGAGACGGAGAGGTAGAAAATTCAGCACTGTAGGGCGGTTACATCCCCGCTTCCTGAGGGAAGAGAGGCTTGGTGAGAGATGTGGAGCCTTCCTTAAGGGTAAGGAAGGACGGGTAGGTTTTCGAAAATAATACTTCTGATACTCCCCAGAAGTAACATGATCCATCCATTCCTGGTTATCGAGATACCACTTCACAGTTTCTTCGATACCCTCCTCAAACTGGAGAGATGGCTTCCAGCCGAGTTCCTTCTGCAACTTTCTAGAGTAGAAGGCATACTTGTACATAAACCTATATCCACTTATCCAAATAACATTTAAAATCCTCTATACCTATAACCTCCACTTTAGGAAAAGGAATATTTTCCAGGACCTTAAAGTGCTTGTCTTCTGTAACAATACACTTTGCATTTGCAGCAATGGCACAATCTACAAACTTATTGTCATCTTTATCTGCCTCAATTAAAGCAAAAGTATAATGAGAATCTTTACGAATTACATTGGGTCTAGTCAATATAGCATAAACAATGGCCTCAGAAACTTGAGGGGATATATTACGAGATAAAACCTCTGAATACTCCTCTATTATTTCATTGGACACACATAGGTTATAATCGCCTCTAAGAAAAGCATTCCACACCTTACGATACGGACTTCTAGGGGCGATAGACATAATCAAACTATTTGTATCCAATACAATATTCATTTTAATAATCTAATGACTATAAAGTTGGTTTATTGTATGGAGTACGTTCATGGAGATGCCGGAAACTCTCGATACGTTCTTCATTCAAGGTTCCTTCATCCCACATTCTATCTAATTCTGCATCAGCCATCTGAACAAAATAATCAGAGATTACCTTATTCAAATCTCGCAAAGCCTCAGGAGTCTTTATAAATGACAGCATATCGAGGATTTGCAATTGAGCTTGATTCATTGTTGCTATCTGTGCCATAATAATTCACTTTATTAATTTCTAACCGCAAAGTTACGCTTTTTCTTCGAAACCACCAAGAATATCAAAAGAAATCTGCAACTCATCAGCCAATTACCCCAAAATCATCAGTAAACAGCAACCTATAAACTATTAATTGTAAATTATAAATTGCGAACTTCCCTCACCCGGCGGTCCCATCCCGCACAAGATGGCGAAGGGCTTTGATGCCCCGCCAACCTTAGAGCGTAGCGGTTCCGAGCACCGGAGGGCGGTTACATCCTCTCGTCCCTGAGGGTTTCTGTCCCCCAGAACTGGGGGAACCGAAGGGGGCGTAAAGACTATTGAAGAGAGGCTTGGAGAGAAAGGTGGAGCCTTCCTTAAGGGTAAGGAAGGACGGGTAGGTTTTCGAAAAAATCACCTCAATATTTTTAGGTAAACCTCTTTCTTTTAGTTTTCGAAAGGACTTTCAAAGTCCTTCAATACCTGATGTTTCGTATCCTTCTCGGAAAGATTAGCATGTTCCGTAGGAATGCGCCAATCGATTCCGAGAGAATCATCCAGTATCGAGATACCACCATCAGACCTTCTCTTTAAACTCACGCTCACTGAAGCTCTCAAAGAAATAGCCACGAGCATCTCTAAACAGGCGAGGCCCAATGATGAGCACGCCATCCATATCTGTCTTTATTACGTTCATTATATCAATTATAGTAAAATCGGGCTACTAGGCTCCATCCCCGAAAAGTAGATTAAACAAAAGGGGAGCGGGAACTATTCGTCCGAAATATCTATATATTATTCCATATATTATCTGCCATACTGATCACCTAAATATCTTTTGTTGTTTCGGTACAACCATCATTTCTTCAACCCTTGATACACCTCTCCTACTTCATCAGCAATCTGGTCCCAATCATACTTGCTCATGTCGTAATCCACATGCTGCAATGGGGCCTCGATAATCTTTCCGAGTTTTTCCGAAAGTTCATCCACGTTACCACAATGGAAGTAATCATCCTTTGGCAAGCCAACCTCCAGATTCGCAGGAATATCGCTCACTACTACCTTTACACCATAGCTCATCGCCTCCAACAGGGCAATCGGTAAACCTTCGTGCGAAGATGGGAGACAATAGCAACGGCAATTCGTCAACAGCGAATGAAGCTTTCTGCCCTTGATAAAGCCAGTAAGCACCACACCATTCTCCCTTGCCATCTGCTTCAATCCCAACGAATACTCATCCTCGAAATCCGTATCACCAGCCAGCACCAACTTATAGCCCTGCTCTATCAACTTTTCATTCTTAACTATCAACTGTCTATACGCTTCCACCAGATGATGTAGGTTCTTCTCTGGCACAAATCTGCACATACCCAGAATATACTTGCCTTTCTCTATCCCCAATTCCTTGAAATATTCAGGATAGTCGCAGATTTCAGGCTCAGAAACACCATTATATATAAGGTGTACATTCTTCGTCCTTCCATATTTACGGGCAATGAGGTTCTTGATGACGTTCGAGATCACGATGACATCATCGGCAAACATGCAGCCCATCCGCTCACCCATCTTCAGGATTGTCTTGGCAGCAAATCCCCACTTGTCCCTGTCATAGTCAGGACCATGATGTGTAAACACCACCTTCATACCCAACAGTTTGGCGTATGGAACCAGCAGCGCAGGACCGATGGCATGAATATGCAACACATCAGCGCCCAACTTCTTTGCCTCATTGATGGCGCGGAATGTATGGATGATAGCCTCGAAACTCTTCTTCTTAGGAGAAGGAATCGTTACCAGTTTCACTCCTTTCCATTCATGTAAGTCATCCTTCACATAGTTCGAGCGACGGATCAGCGTTACATCATAACCACGCTCCACCATTCTAGGGAACAATTCCTCACAATGCGTCTCCACGCCACCCATGATATTTGGGATACCACGAGTACCAGTTACAACTATTTTCATAAAAACTAGAGATTTTCAAAATAAAAGTATTACCTTTGCAGGCATGAATAAGATTTCAAACTATATCAAAGAAGCCATACAGTACTTCGGCATCATCTTGTTATCGATGTTCTCCGCACTGTGGCTTCTTATCAATCATAAGAGAATCAAGTGATTACTTGATTTCAATATTTCTATCAGTTTCCTTCTTGGTTGCCTCATAACCCTGGCTAGCCACATCAGCGTTCACGATGTCCTCGCCACGCTTGCCCTTCAAAGCCTCCTTTGAATCGGCAGAAAGACCATTGTTGACCACGGCATTCATATCGCAGGTAGAAAGCTTGTCAAGCTGTTCCTTGGTCACCTTACCATCACGATATTCGCAGCAGATAGGATTCTCATACATAGAGTACTTCATACCGAGCAGACTCTTCAGCTTGTGCTTAGCCACCCACAGGGCAGGAGTCTTGATGTACTTGTGCATGGCAGGAGAAACAGAACCGATCATCCAGCAGTTTCTGTCGCAATGTCTTACCTTCTTGCGAACCAGCTCTGCCTCAGGCGAACTCCAGAGTTCATCCCAGCTCTGGCGGTTCAGGTTACCCATCACCTCCTTATCCTTGGTACCATTACATGGCATCACATCACCGTATGGGTCGATGAAGAAGGTATCGAAACTCATATCGCAAGGCAAGAGGCGCTTCTGACCATAGATATAGTTGATGAGTCCATGGTTGAAATAAGCACGGAACCACTTCTTAGGAGAGTTAGACTTCAAGAGCTCGTTCACCAGGTTCTCGAAGTTCTTAGCCACCATCGGACGGTCGTGGATGATGTTCTTAGCCTCAACGAAGTAGAAAGAGTTATGGAGCGATGCGGTCGCGAACTCCATACCCATCTTGTTGCTCAACTCATAGAGAGGCACGAGGTCTGGAGCGTTCTTGTCCTGAACGGTCATACCGAAGCCCACATCCTTCAATCCCATCTCACAGAGCTTCTTCAGGGTAGTATAGCCACGGTTGAAACCATTGTTCAATCCACGGATTTCATTGTTGGTCTGCTCCAAGCCCTCGATAGAGATACGGATACCAATCTGAGGGAACTCCTTCGCCAGGTCGATGATACGGTCGGTGAAGAAGCCGTTGGTAGAGATTACGATACGGTCGCTCTTCTTATAAAGTTCACGTACGATATCCTTCAAGTCCGTACGGATGAAAGGTTCACCACCTGTGATGTTGGTAAAGTACATCTTAGGAAGTTTCTTGATAGTCTCTATAGAGATTTCCTCCTCTGGCTTAGAAGGAGCCTTGTAACGATTACACATAGAGCAACGAGCGTTGCAGCGGTAGGTCACGATGACCGTACCATTCAATTTCTTTTCTGCCATAATAAAATTAATAGGGTGTCCAGTTCTCTGTTCTTAAAAACAAGCTGGAAACATCCCTGTTAATTGTTAATATTACGCTCTGATATTTAACGTTTCATGTAACGAAATAGTTCTTTGAAAA
>NZ_JBQKLN010000083.1:0-5140 GCF_052116205.1 Prevotella sp. Sow4_E9_plate
CTTGTTGAGAAATGGAAAGGAAAACCGTATCGTCTTGTCATACAGAGACAAAGGCGAATAGAGGGAGACCTTGACATTTGGGAAGGCGAATATACCTACAGATGTATACTGACTAACGATTACAAGTCGAGTGCAAGAGACATTGTGGAATTCTACAATCTTCGTGGTGGCAAGGAACGCATCTTCGATGACATGAACAATGGCTTTGGCTGGAATCGGTTGCCAAAATCGTTCATGGCACAGAATACTGTATTCCTGCTTATGACAGCTCTCATCAGAAACTTCTACAAAGCTATTATGCAGAGATTGAAAACCCATGAATTTGGATTGCGTGCCACCAGCAGAATCAAGACCTTTGTGTTCAAGTTCATCTCTGTTCCTGCAAAATGGATTAAGACGTCACGTAGGCATGTATTGAACATTTATTCAGACAACTATGCTTATGCCAACCTGTTCAAGACAGACTTTGGTTAAAGGCCATGCTTTTCTGGTTAAACCGGCGTATTACCTCAAGTCGCTTTATGGGGTAAGGGAATTTTGTGTTTACGACGTTTCTGTTATGCCCAAGGAATATGTACAATAAAAGAATTTTTGTCGTTTTACAAATAAATTCCCACGAAACCCTATAGGTTGCGGATTTGAGGGAATAGAAAAAATACTGAAACAGAATATCTTGGCTATTGGCTAAGACCATTCCTCATAGAGTACTTAATTGTCACTAGAAACCTTAGTCGCAACACTCAAATGAGTTATCGTGATACATTCCGTATGTTGGTATCGTATGTTTCTACATTAATAAGTATTGCAATAGACAATCTCAAAATCTCGGATATTACGACTGACGTTATTACAAAATTTCTTGATTATCTGGAAATTGAGAGAAAAGTTTCCGTTTCTTCAAGAAACAATCGTTTAGCTGCAATAAAGGCTTTCGCAAAGTTTCTGGCGTGGAAATCTCCTGAACATATAGATTGGTGTCACCATGTCAGTCTTATCCCTTCAAAGAAAACGGAAAAACGCATGATAACCTATATGGACAAATCTGAGATCGAAGCCTTGGCTGATGCACCTTTGAAAACATGCAAATATCAAGGGATAAGAAGTCGAGATCATGTCATTATCCTATTCATGTATAATACTGGCGCCCGAGTGTCTGAAGTTATAGGTGTTAAAGTGAAGGATGTTGCGATGCCACCAAAACGTGGAATGCCAATGGTGACATTACATGGCAAGGGACGTAAAGAGAGAATATGTCCTCTATGGGAGGATTTCTGGGATTTACTCAAACCATTTATAGACAACAAGTTGCCTAACGATTACCTTTTTCTTAACCGATACAATCAGCCTATGAGCCGATTCTGTATTTATGAAATGATAAAGAAATACTCACAAGATGTCATCTTAAATCATCCTTCTCTTGCAAATAAACGCCCATCTCCTCATGTTATACGCCATACAACCGCCACTCATCTACTTAATTCTGGAGCGGATATTGATATGGTTAGAAATTGGATGGGACATAGCTCGATTGACACAACTAACATCTACGCCGAAATTAGTATGGAAAGGAAATTAGAAGCTCTCAAAAAATGTGAGCAGTCCGTTTCCGATACACCATCACGAAAATGGTCTGAGGATAAGGAGTTAATTACATTCTTAGATAGCCTCTAATTCCTCCAAAGATAGAATTATGTTGTGCAAAATGTCAAAGAACGATTGATTATTAATTGTTTAGACTAATGCCCAACATAATTCTATGTCAGACATAAATGATCTTATGTTGACGTCAACATAAAATCATAAAGTTGTCAAACGCCACGACAAATTCCTTGTCGTTCTTGGATATTGCTATTCCGTTATAATTTTCCATATTCTTATGATTTAGATTGTTGCCTGATTGTAGATTGATGGTTCGGAGGTAACGTTATAGATATAGTTGCCACAGCGTACCAAAAGGCAGTCCTCGCCATAGTAGAGTTTTTTCATGCCCCTAATGGAGCCGGAGCGGTGAAAATTGGGGAACTGCCCGATATTGAGCCGTCTGCCCTCCGCTACTTTCATTCTTTTTACTCGCATAGTCCTTTGATGTTTGAGCGTTTGAGTTAATTTTTCTCCCTTTTGTTTGAAGCTCTTTGAGCTTCTCCGGCAGGGCTGGCCGTTTTTCGTGCAGTCCCACAACTGCGGCCAAAAGGGAGGATAAGGCAAGTGTGTAGTCAGCGGCAAGCGAGGGATACCCATTTTTTCGGAATTGAGGGAGAAAAAATGTGGAGGCTCACGAGCGCGGACGCCGACCACAAGCGCAGCGTCACTTGACGTTCCTCCCGGACGCAGTAACTTCGCACGCCAAAACGCCTGTCCCTGCCGAGGCTCAAAATCTTCAAGGGAAAGAACCGGCTATCGTTGACGTTTGCCGTTTCAAAGTGTCAGCCTTGAAGCGGCCACAGTCATCGTTTGCAGACTGGTATTCCAAAGAGAGGCGACAACGCGAGAGTCGGGCGAAGGCTTGCCCTCGCTTTGCTCTGGCGTTGTCGCCGCCTCCGGCTTCAGCCGGGCATCATATCCAAAATCAGAACTGCCCGAAGCTGAATCGGTGTGCAGCACGGAATCAGTCGGGCAACCGATAAACAGCACAAGGCGATGTGCCGTGTTTGTGGATCCGCGGGCCACTGACACGGCTTATCGCCTGAATTATCACATCATTTGGACGCAAGCGGTGGTGATAAGGTTGTGTGAGGTAATACGCCCGGCGCACTGCCTCACGCTCCTGTCGCCACAGCGTCTTATATTAATTCCCTGACCGTTCCATTATTTTGATGATACTGATTTTTCAAACATGAATAAAAGTTTATCCTTTTCTTCCATACGGGTATTATCAGAATAACCGCCTTTTGTTATTTGATACCCGCATGGCTTAACCATAAAAACACCTAAGCCCTTAGTGTATGAACTTACTTCTGAGGCATAGTCTTTACTTGTATTTAATGGAACTTTCCCTTTAATATGACACCACTCATTATTGCAACTGATGTCTTCAATCTCAGACATCATTTTTTGCAAATCTGTAATAGCTTTGGAACTCGCCTCCTGGGGTATCTGCAACTCAAAACAGAGCATCGGTTCGAGAATGTCCACACCTGACTGTTGCAAAGCCAGCCTGAAGACATAGGGGGTCAGCTGTCTGAAATCAGCAGGTGTGCTTACCGGGCTATAATACTCGGCTTGAGTAAAAGTTACTTTCAGATCTGTCACTTCCCATCCATGTAAACCCGATTGGCACGACATACGAATCCCTTCAAAAACGGCATTTTGAAAAGAATGGTTCAGATAACCATAGGAGATGTCACTTTCGATCTGCAACCCTGTCCCTAACGGTAAGGGTTCAAGAGTCAGCCCTATTGTGGCCCAGTAAGGGTTGGGTGGTACTTCAATCTGAATAATCTTATTGACCTTTTTTACAGGTCGTTCTTTGTATATAGTCTTGATCTCATCAAAATGGACATTGACGGAAAACCGTTCTTCCAGCAATGTCTGTATGATTTCCTTTTGGGTCAAACCATATAACGAGATTTCCAATTCATCGCTATATGAGTTTATGGAAAAGGACAAAGACGGGTCTTCAATCCACAATGTATTCAGAGCGGATATAACCTTGCTTCTCTCTTCGGGCTTGTCTGGCCGGACGGAGGATTTGAGGGCGGGATGCTGATGGGATAATCCTTGAATCAAACAAGGCTTAACACCTAAATAATCTCCGATTCGAAAATCTTCCATATCCTCTACAATCGCGATATCATTGGCACCCACTTCATCAACATTTATCTCTCTGCCCTGATAAATAGTCTTTAGATTTTTAATCTTGATGAATTTTTCCGAATCGTTGATTCTTACAACGTCTCGAAGTCTCAGACTTCCGTCAATTATTTTTAGAAAACTTCTTTTATGTCCTTTGGGATCATGCTCTATCTTATAGAGATAAGCTGAAAGTCTGTCTGAAACTGATGCCGGAGGAAGTATAAACGAAGTGATGGCGTCCATCAACTCATTGATGCCGATATTGAACATTGCTGATCCATGTAGCACCGGATAGACTTTGGCTTTTGCCACAAGAGCGATTATCGTATTCCAATAATCAGCCGGTGAAATTTCGCTATCCGACAAATATCGTTCCAATATATCGTCGTCATGGTTGCATACAAATTCTTTGTATTCTTCCTTTATATATGTTTGGGAGCAAACCGGACAAACCGATCCATCGACAACAGTTTGCATAAACAGGACATCTTGCGACAGATTTGTTTTTATATCCAGATACAAACGCTCCAAATTCACACCGGCACGGTCAATCTTATTGATAAATATAATTGTCGGGATTTGCAGCTTATGTAAAGTATTGAACAGCAACTTTGTCTGCGCCTGTATACCTTCCTTTGCGGATAAGATGAGGACTGCCCCATCAAGCATTTTGAATGTCCGCTCCACTTCCGCAATAAAATCCATGTGTCCCGGAGTGTCAATGATATTGCATTTCACTCCATTCCAGATAATAGATGTCGTAGAAGCCCGGACAGTAATTCCTCTACGTTTCTCTATATCCATAGAGTCTGTTATGGTGTCACCATTATCCACGCGGCCGCACTTTTCCGTTGCTCCGCTGGCAAACAGCAGATTCTCGGTTACGGAAGTTTTTCCTGCATCAATGTGAGCAAGAATTCCTAAATTTATAATATTCATTTGGATTAAGCAATTATATACTACATTAGATGCGTTGTCGGAACGCACCTTTTAATACCTCCTCGTAGCATGAGAGAGCTACAGGATTCTTAACTCGTATTAATATGTATATTATTACTGCCGCATAATTGAACCTTAATTCCGCAACACTATAATTTAACTTTATTTATAAGTTCCTGAGCAACAAAAAGTTGCCCAGGATTTTGCCGTGTCAGATTTTTCACTTATCTTAGTGTTGCAATTAGAAAACAAGCGAAAATCGTAACAAGGCGCTGCAAAGGTACAAATAAAATTCGAAAAACTCACACCTTTTGGAGGAATTTTTTCAATCATGGAGAAATTTGACTCCATGCTTTCACCCGTTATCGACTCAACACTGGGTCAGAGATGCAGCAGTATCTTCGGATAT
>NZ_JBQKLN010000084.1:0-4915 GCF_052116205.1 Prevotella sp. Sow4_E9_plate
GATTTGCAACACTAAGATAAGTGAAAAATCTGACATGGCAAAATCCTGAGCAACTTTTTGTTGCTCAGGAACTTATAAATAAAGTTAAATCAAAGTGTTGCGGAATTAAGGATAATAGAATTTAGTTTTTTAAAGGTAATTAGACTTATTCAGGTTACAATAGATATTGCATAGATAGAAATTACAAGGTAGACTTTTAGGTTCGGTTTTTGAAAGTGAATCCTGCTGGCAGTGATGCCGGCAGGATTCTGCGTTATTATGCTCTAAAACAAACCATTCCGTTTCATTAAATTCAATAATTCTTTATCAGAGATAGATTCCATTTCTGATTTATCATAAATGGTCAATAGTTCTATAAAACCATCCTCTTCATTCATGATTGCCACAAAGGAAATAACTCTGGCACCACCACTTTTTCCTTTACCTTTAGAAGCAATACTCATTCTTATTTTTCTTAACCCTTTACCCAAATCTACCCCTTGAAGAGGATTAGATTGAAGAGAATGCAAAAAATCTTCGTAATCTTGCTTGATAGACTTATAGCGCTTACTTAATTTCTTCAATCTACGGGCAAACTCAGGTGCAACCTCTATCCTATAACTCATTAAGCAAATCCTCCGCAGGAATAAAATCCATTTTTCCTTCGCGATGAAGCTTCAATTCCGTAAAAGCCTGATTGATACTAGCAAGGGCTTCTTCCTTAGCCTTTGCATTCTCCACGTCTCTTTTAGCTTGCGCCAATTTTTTAAGATAACGTGCAGCTTTTTCCAAATAGCTCTCGTCATTAGAAAGTACGCCCAAGCTATTATAAATATCAGTATTCAATTGCATTACATTCATTATCGAATCCTTTCTTTTAGCTAGTAATTATGCAAACGAGCAATATGAAAGTCAGCTTTAAAATTGCCGAATGCAGTCTATTTGGTGCAAAGATAAACAAAAAGCATGAAACTCACAAGAGATTTCGTACTTTTTATATGTTTTTATCGATACATTGCGTAGAATTCCTGCACCTTGTTATGGAGCATAAAAGCATAGAGAAGACCATTCCTCCATTCTTCAGGAATTTGGTCTATTCCAAATTTAGCACCCAGGATAGCTCCTGCTACTGCAGCATTGGTATCCGCATCTCCTCCAGATAAAATAATCTTCAAGATACTCTCCTTATACGAGGTTGCATGCCAATAAGCCCATAGGGCAGCCCCTAAAGTTCTGAGCGTATATCCCATACTCTTTTTATCATCCAGGCACAAAGAATCCAGACCTTCATAATATGCCAAGTCTATAAATGGAACGATTCGTTCATCATATTGTTTGGCAATGCCAATCACATCTTCATAATCCAATATCCTGTCTTCAAAGACAAGAGCATGTATGATAGAAGAAACGATAACGCAAGAGCCCACACAGCGAGGATCAAAATGAGTTAGCTTACAGATATTCTCAGCATTATTAGCCACATTGTCCTTCATAAGCCCTACCACCGAAGTTCTCATGACGGCTCCATTAGCTGCAGCTTTTTTCTTTCCCATCTTCCAGATAATCTCTGCAGCCTTCTGTGGATTCGAAGTATAGTCGCCAAGAGCCATTACATTATAGGTATGCCGGCCAATTCCCATGCCTCCATTCATCATCCATTCCTTAAACCTTCTGGTAATATTAAAAGTGTCATCCTTCAGACAAGCCACAAAGGAATCTAAGATGCATAGCATCATGTCGGTATCATCTGTCCAGTCGCCTCTTTGCCAACGACGACGATGATCATCCTGCCCGATTATCATGATATGCAAATCAAGATGGAACCATTGGTAAAAGCTGTATTCATCCTCTTCCTGCGCCATGAGGAGGGCATCGTATTCAAGAACCTTTCCGACTATCGAGAAGAGCTACACACCATCTATCTCGACATTTGCGCCAAGCAGGAAAGCCCTGTGCATCTATCTGCAGAGAAGATTCGCCAGAGCATAGATGCCTTGACCAACCCCCTCTCCAATTCCATCAATGAGAAGTGCGCCCGAGTAAGAGCAGCCTTCGTATCCCAGTTTGACGAGTCACTCGCCAAGTACTATTATATAGATGGTAAAAGAGGCGAAGCTAAGAAGATTATACTAGACAGGAAACTTTTGGAATGGAATTCTGTTGTCATAGAAGATTAAAATTGTTGTCATACGACATAAAGGGTAATGGTCGTACTGCGCCATAGACTTATGCCCCCTCTCCCAGTGCAATCCTGCAAAAACATACTTGTCTTATCTATATGCGTAAAAACCCAAAAAAGAGGATGAGATATCACTTATGTCTCATCCTCTAAATATTTTTAGCGAAAAAGTTTCTAAAATTGTTTGAAGCAACTATAGAGAACTATCTTACTGATGAAAGCAACGTTTTCATTCCCCAGTTTTTAGGGGAATATTTCCACATACTTTCCTCATTTTCCACACCATCTACTTTTGGTACATAAAGCATAATCACCTGACAATCAACCAATATCATTTTCATCTTCTTTTTGGCACGCAGATTGTGACTATGAATAGTGGGTTCGATAATGAATCCACAAAAAAGGAAATAAGTAAGTAACATTAATATAGTAACAATTAAAAAAAGATAAGATTATGAAGAAGTTTATGTTTGCAGCTATCGCAGCTATGGTAATGGTTTCAGTAAGCAACGTTTTTGCATCAAGCAGAATGGTAGGTAACGCAGAGGTAGCACCAGTTGATACCGTGGCTCCGGATGCTCCTTCAGATACAACAGAAGTTGGCACTCCTATCCAGCCACAGGCTACCACTGAGGATTCAACACAGCAGGAGACAACTCAGCTGCAGGAGGCTACAGAGACTGAGCAGCAGACAAATGCAGAGTAAAAGATAAAGAACAGTTCATTTTGCAGCGTTATTCATATAGTAGATTTAGTTTTTAAAGGTAATTAGACTTATTCAGGTTTCATGAGAAGTTGCATAGTTAGAAAATACAAGGTCGAACTTTAGGTTCAGTTTATGAAAAGTGAATCCTGCCGGCATCACAGCCAGCAGGATTCTTGCTTAATAGCCCCAGTAAAACTCGTCAAGTATCACTTCTTCAATCGCTCTACCCATTCATTGAACAAAGGGCATTCCTCCCGAATCTTCTCTAAGCCAATGTCCATAGCAACACAAATGCCAACAACTACCTTATTATAATCAGGAATAGCAGCTATCAATCGTTTGGACGGAGCTGTCTCAGGACTATTGTTGATAAGCTCTGGTGATTGGAAAGCCTCTGCCGTGGCCTGCAACTCTGCATAATCAAACTCACTCTCCTCAAAACTGTTCAAGAATGCACTCACATCACTAAACAGCAATCCCTCAAACTCATGAAGTTGTATGTATGGAATGAAGCGGAAGCGATATTGCTCAGGAATATCATTCGCCATTCTATCTATCAAGAAATGAATACGCTCCGTCTTATCCACTATTTCCTTAGATTCTTCCCATCCAGGAAACCCGAACTGGTCTTTGATGCCATAGTAATCCACTAACATACTGACATAGACATCGCCTTCTTGGAGATGATTCAAGATTTGCTTTTTGATGGTAGCCCAAGGCACTATACCACCATGCGAGTGCTTGATGACAGGAGCTTCCACATAAATATCATGCTTAGCAAACTCCACTCCAAGCACTTCTGTACAAAACTCTTGTTCCGTAGGACCTTCACACACTATGATTAGTCGTTTCATCGTGGCTGACCTCCTTTCATAATATTTTGTTTCCACAAATCACCAAGTGTATAATCCTCAAGCCAATGTGCCAATTCTTCGCTATTCAGCCGATTGATGGTTGTACCATCTTCGTTCTGATTAACAGTCAAGACATCCTCTGGTTCAAAGTTACTGATTAGTTCAGCACTTTGAGTTGCAACGATAACTTGCGTGCCCTTTTGTGCCGCCATCTTAATCAAACCCGAAAGTTTTTCGATAGCCACAGGATGCAAACCAAGCTCTGGCTCATCAATGATGATAACTCGTGGTAACCATGGCTGCATAAAGAGCACGGTCAAGGCAATAAAGCGAATGGTTCCATCCGACAAGTCGGTCGGTCCGTAAATCATAGAGCTATACTTATCCTGCCATTGCAAGCGCACCATATCGGCTTCGGTTGGTTGGAAATAGAAGTCCGAGAAATAGGGAGCCACACTCTGAATGACACGGATAATGCGACGATAAGCCATCGGCTTCTCTCGCTGAATACGATAGAGGATAGCCGCCAGATTTTCACCATGCTCATACATACGATAAGCATCGTTCACGATATGGCTATCTGCCGTAAATGGAGAACGGCGACCAGTATCGTGGAAGTGAAACTTGCGGATTTGGGAGATATAATTAGATAAATCGTCCTCTTTATGGTCTTTTAAACTCGATTCGCTCTGAAACTCCGTTATAACATTTTTCCTCACTAAATCTAAAGGACAAACATCATCATAACAACCAACAACTTCTCTTTCTACAATGAGTTTACCATCAGATTCCAATAAAGCCAAGTCATATTCACTCTTAGCTATTAGCAAGTTTACAGCTATACGATCGGTAACTTTTCTGCCTTGATAGAGAAATTTATCTACTCCACCAACTTGAGCGACATACGCCCCTAATCTCTTCTCATAGATGTTTCCTAACATTTCGAAAAGAGATAAGAAGTTACTCTTACCAGCTCCATTGGCACCAATCAAGAGATTGATAGGATGCAGTTGAACTGATAACTTTTTAAAAGACTTATATCCAAATATTCTTATCGAATCCATATTGTAGTTTCATTCAAATATAAAGGGGGTGTAATTTAAACTGTGTCAAGGCTTGTTCTTAACTTTCATTCCCACTCCCTGCTGGGGGCATGCCCCCAGCAGGGAAGCCTTTTCGGCTGCAAAGTTACATAAT
>NZ_JBQKLN010000085.1:0-4855 GCF_052116205.1 Prevotella sp. Sow4_E9_plate
CTCGCCATATTTTGCGGGATGGGACCGCCTGGGGAACTTTTAAAGGTAAAAGAGCTATTTAAAGGTAAAAAAGTAAAAAGGTAAAAAAGTAAAAAATCTGCGTCATCTGCGCAATCTGCGTGACTTTTAAAGGTAAAAAAGTAAAAAGGTAAAAATCTGTGTGAATCTGTGAAATCTGTGGGAACTTTTAAAGGTAAAAAATCCGTGAGATCCGTGAGATCCGTGTGGGAACTTTTAAAGGTAAAAGGGGAAAAAAGTAAAAAGGTAAAAAATCTGCGTCATCTGCGAAATCTGCGTGACTTTTAAAGGTAAAAAGGTAAAAATCTGTGTGAATCTGTGAAATCTGTGGGAACTTTTAAAGGTAAAAGGGTAAAAAAGTAAAAAGGTAAAAAATCTGCGTCATCTGCGAAATCTGTGGGACTTTTAAAGGTAAAAAATCCGTGAGAATCGTGAGATTCGATGAACAATTCATCCGATGAAATAAATCATCAGATGAATTATTCTTCCTTGATCTTCCATTCGCTGATGGTGCGCTGGGTGCTGTCGTAATTAACGCCAATCTTAAAGAGACGCTTGCCGTCGGCAGAATAAGGAATCAGATATCCCTTTTCATCAATCTGCCTGATTGCTTCCTCTGCAGAACCATCATACTTCAACTCGAAAACAAACACGGCATCCGGCATATAAACCACGGCATCAGCCCTGCCTATCGCACTGTTCTCCTCTACCCTCATGTGGGCACCCATCAGATTGAAGACAAGATAGAACACCGTCTGGAAATCCCGCTCACTCTTGTTGCTCAACCGGTTGGAGATGCTGGCAAGATATGCTTTCAGTCGCACCATCGCCCCCTCGACATCTGCCTCATAGAGCTTCTCCAGGAAATCACCTACCAGACTGTTGTTGTCCAGAGAAATCGGCGAAAGATAGTTGGGCGCAAGACTCTTGAGCATGCCTATTTTAACCTCCCTGTTTGGATATTCAAGAGTATAGCGATGCAGCAGCGGGTTATACTTCTTGATGGTGAGATAACCACTCTGATAGAGCAGCGGAAGTGCTGAAGTCATCATTTCCGGTGAAACATCAAAGTCATCCACATCGCATGACTTTTTCTCGATATCCATCACATTGACGTGATACTTCTGCAACGTCTTGATAAGATAAGACGGCGTGCCGGAACCAAACCAGTAAGGAGCTATGTCACGAGCATTCAAAGCCTTTACCAGACTGAAAGGATTGAAGATGTCCTCTGATTTCTTGCAGAAATGATAGCCGTCGTAGAATCTTGTCAGTTCTGCCAGACACTCCTCATACGTCATGCCAAGGGCTTCACCCAGCGCTGCCACATCCGGTTTCATCTGCGTGGTAAGCTCTGTCTTACTGATGCCGCAGATGGCGGAATACTGGTCGAACATGCTGATATTATCGAGGTTGTTGAGTTCGCTGAAGATGCTGAGCTGCGAGAACTTGGTAATGCCGGTGATGAAGGTGAACTCCAGGTACGGGTCTAGCATCTTCAGAGGACTGTAGAAGTTCTGCATGATGCGACGGAGGGGTTGCAGGTTCTCCTTCTCGTGCACCACATCCAGCAGAGGGGCATCATATTCGTCGATGATGACAGCCACTTTTTCGCCCGTCTTCTCGTAAGCACGCTTTACAATACCAGCCAGTCTTTCATTAGGATAGTTTTCACCTTCTCCCTTGCCGTAAAGCTTTTCGTAGGGCAAAAGTCGTAGATTCAGATAACTGTTCAGGGCGTCAGCATCAAAATGCTTGGCACCGCTCATATCGAAATGGAGCACAGGGTGCTTCACCCATTCCTTCTCGTAATCCGCAATGGCCAATCCCTCAAAAAGTTCCTTTCTTCCCTCGAAATAAGCCTGGAGGGTAGAGGCAAAGAGCGACTTGCCGAATCGTCTCGGACGACTCAGAAAGACATACTTCATTCCTTTCTCCCGGAAATCCACGATATATTGGGTCTTGTCTACATAGAGATAATTGCCCTCTCGGATATTCGAGAATGTCTGTATCCCTACGGGATAGCAATTTACTATTTTTGCCATAATCCTATATGCTTTACGTTTTGCGCTGCTAAATTACGAAGAAAATCTGAATTAGCCAAGCATAAGTGGAAAAAGTTTGTGCCATCAGCTCTCCTTCAGCAGTTCAATCTCTTCTTCCGTCAAGCCAGTGGCTTGGGTTATTTGATCGATAGGAAGCCCAAGGGACAGAAGGTTTCGGGCGATTTCAAGGCTTCGCTGGTTCATACCTTTCTCTATGCCTTTCTGGTATCTGTCATCCAGGAGGGTTCTTTCAACGCTTACGGAATCCCAGAACTTGTCATAGGCTCTGAGTTCGGCATCTGTGAATCCGGAAATCTCCAGTTCCTCTACGGCTTTTCCGATCTCCGGGTCATTAAGCAGGTCGGCTGGTACTTCCTTCGTATTGGAATTGATTTCTGTGAGGAAACGCAGCCACATTACCATCATGCGCTTGTCGGCAATGGAATGAGGAGTGAACTTAGGGAGTTCTATGAAAGTGAAATGCAAGCCTTCAATGACCTTATTACTGTCCTTATCATGTACGATGCGATAGTTGTGGATGAAATCCGGAGTATCATGCGCAAAGATATCATTCACAAGATTCAGGGAATATACAGGTTGGAGTTCACTGTATTTTCCTCCCTTTTTAGCCTGACTCACATAGAGTTTGGATGCATTGAACAATACTCGCTGCTGGAATGCGTCAGACCATTCCATCTGCATTTCCACACAGAACTTCCTGCCTCTGACATCTGTGCAGAGTACATCTACGATGGTGTTTTTGCCCCCTTCGAGCAGGGGCACAAGTTCTGTAGGCAGATACTTTATCTCGTGTATCTGCTCCTCGTCGCTGAGTGGCAGGAGGGCGTTCAGGAGACTGATCAGTCTTGTGGGATGATTGCCGAATATCTTCTTGAACGTGAGGTCTGCCTTAGGATCTAAGTACTTCATAACCATCTGTTTTTAAATCTATAGCGCAAAGTTACGACTTTATTTTCAAACCTGCAAGCTTTTCGGGGACTTTTAAAGGTAAAAAGGCTATTTAAAGGTAAAAAAGTAAAAAGGTAAAAAAGTAAAAAATCTGCGTGACTCCACATAAAAACGCATAAGGGTGTGGTATAAAGTTTCCTCCATATTTATTTCCTGCACAAAAAAAGTTTTTTGCGTGAAAAAGTCTCAAAGTATCATTATTCTGTGAAATACTCTTGTAAGCAACTGATATTCTGCAATATACACGAATGAGACTTTTCTGATTATTTTACAAGAAGTATCATTAAAGTATCATAAATCCGGAAGAAGTATCATGAAATTCGGCTTTGAGTCGATTTAAAAGACTAAAAAAGAAGTGTCTACTATTCCAGTTTTACAAAAATGAAAGTGTCTATTTTTCCAAGATATAAAGAATGTAAACACAAAATAGGAATAAGAGAAAAGATTGACAAGCAGGATTAGGAATAACAGCACATAAGGTGGTCTGTTAGAGACCATTAAACGGTCTGTCCCTGCCCGTCAAGTGGGCACTCAGGGACCAAGTGTCGGGCATTGGGAGAACAAGTAACGGGCAGTCGTTGCCCGTACGGCGGGCACTGAGTGCCCAAAGTGTCGGACGGTTTTTGGGCACTTTTTGCGGGTCTGCAGCTTCGCTATTATGCATGATGCTTTATGGCGATTTTGTGATGCTTCAATGACGGTTTTTATGATACTTCTATCAAATTTATGATACTTCTATGATACTTTTTGTAAAGTAATCCGAAAAGTATCATTCTTTTATCTTGTTGTGTATCAGATGTTTATATCGGAATTTAGTCGAAAAGATGATACTTTGAGACTTTTTTCACGAAAAAACTTTTTTTGTGCGTATAAGAAAGGTGGTAAATTTATAAAGTATCTGATCTAATTCCTTATAGATACCTCAAAATTATGTCCCGACGTAGCCTCTACTACATGGCGACGTAATCTTTCCTACGTCCCGACGCAGAGATTCCTGCGTCGTCATGTAATCTTCGATCCACCCCGTCAGGTTTTTCGATCCACCCCGTCCCTCCTTTGACAAAGAGGTGTTTTTTTGCCCCACCTGTCCCTCCCCTGCGGGAGGGTCCTTAACCCACTCCCAAGCCCTCGCCCTTTCCAAAAGGGCAAGGGATGTAACCGCCCTCCGGTGCTCAGAACCGCTTCGCTCTAAGGTTGGCGGGACATCAAAGCCCTCGCCATGTTTTGCGGGATGGGACCGCCTGGGGAACTTTTAAAAGTAAAAAGGTAAAAAAGTAAAAAGGTAAAAAAGTAAAAAGGTAAAAAATCCGCGGGAATCTGTGAAATCTGTGGGACTATTAAAGGTAAAAAGTAAAAAATCCGTGAGATCCGTGTGGGAACTTTTAAAGGTAAAAAAGTAAAAGAAATCTGCGTCATCTGCGAAATCTGCGTGACTCTTAAAACTCAATTTCTAGAGTAAATAGTGCTCTATAGTCTCCTGAACGAATTCTATATCTATTACGATACCCTACAAGTTTCCTGCAGTCTGTGATATCTTGAATGTCTCTGGCTGCTCTTCTCTTAATTTGGCATAGAGCTTTGCATCTTCGTTGCTTATCATGACGATACCAGCCTACGGAAAGGATGGAATTGTCAGCTTATTTCCTAAAATCTCTCTGGCAGAAACATTTCTTTCTCTATTATATAATAATGTGATACAGCCAGAAAAGTGTAATATCTCCCCGCAGGAGATAGTACAGAGAAAGTTTAGAACTTAAAGTTAACAATTAATATTTTTAATTAAATTTTATCGTATGAAAAGAAAGTATTTAAGCGCGCTGCTT
>NZ_JBQKLN010000086.1:0-4816 GCF_052116205.1 Prevotella sp. Sow4_E9_plate
TATGCCTTGATGACAGAGGCACTTTTAGTTAAACCTGTTTAAAAATCAGAAAAGTCCAATTTCTTAAAATACTCTGTATCCCCAGTAAACACTGGGGATGGAGTTGTATTGCTATAGGGGTTGGATGCTTACGATATAGCTAAAGCTATATGTATTATATTAGTAGTAATAGGGCATTATGTGCCAGACTACTCACCCCAGTGGTATGTAGGAGTACATGATGTTATCTATACTTTTCACATGCCTTTGTTTATGTTTGCTAGTGGTTTTATTTATATGGCAACGAAAAAGGATATTCCGTATAAGGATTTCCTTTTGAAAAAAGTAAAAAGGCTGATGGTGCCGTATTTATCGGTATCTGCTATTGTCATTACTATAAAACTGCTTACTGAAGGACATGACTATGTGGAGAATCCTGTGACGTGGATGTCTTATGTGAAAATGTTATATCTGCCAGAAGCGGGATATTTCCTTTGGTTCATTTGGGCATTGTGGTGGATGTTTGTGATTTCCCCTTTGTTTAAGACTAAGCAAATGAGATTGGGGTTGTTAGTCCCAGCTATAGTATTGCATTATATGCCAAGTTTCTTACCTGAGTATTTTTGCCTTAGACAGTTTCAAGATATGTTGGTGTATTTTATGCTTGGTGTTGTCGGTTTCGATTGGAAGCAACAAATTTCCTTTATCGGCAAGGTCCCAGCGTGGTGTATATTGGGATTTTTCGCTATCGCTGAGGGTATGAATTTTATGGATATGGGGGGCAAATCTCAATGTTACTGCCTTATCTTGGAATCGCTGCAATAATGGCTCTTTCTTCTCTCATGGAAAAGTGGAATCACAAAAGTAACGAATGGTTGATGGTTGTATCCTCTTCCAGCTATATCATCTACCTTTTCCATACTACTTTTGAAGGTTTTGCCAAGGCTGTAGTACATAAAATCCCATTCTTTGCGGATGGACATGACGTGCTGTTTATTATCAATGCTTTTGTTGTTGTTGGTTGTGGTGTTGTTTGCCCTATAATCTTGCATCGATATGTATTAAACAAAACTCACTTTACTAAAGTGTTGTTTGGGTTGAAATAATTCTGGCATGAATACATCTTAAAATAAACTAGATAAAGATAAAATGAAGTATTTATTTCTTGATACAAACATATTCTTGCATTTTATAAATTTCGAGCAGATACCATGGGGTAATCTGGTTGATGATACTGAATTCAAAATAATAGTATCAGATATTGTTGTTGGAGAAATCGATAAACATAAGGATGGTGCAAGAGGGAAAATCCAAAAGAAAGCTAAGGCAATAAGCAAACTGTTTGGTGATGTATTCTTAGGGGATAAAAATCTCTCAATTTCTTTAGGCTATTGTATGAGTTATCCAGAGAAACTTCCTGATGAAGTCCGAGCTAAGTTTAATCCATCATCTCAAGATGACCAAATATTAATGGGAATTTTGGCTTCTGATTATCCTAAAGAAAAAGTAGTTGTCGTAAGTTATGATAATCCGATTTTAATCAAGGCAAAAGCCCATGGGCTACGTTTCCTCAAAATGCCGGATGAGTTTCTCTTAAAAGAGGAACTTAGTGAAGAGGAGAAGGAATTAGAAAGATGCAAAAAAGAGATAGCAGCTTATAAGAATCGAATGTCTAAGCCTGTGGTGTTACTCAATAAAGAAAAGGTCTGTTTGAAAATAAAACGTTCTCCAATTCTTGATATTGAGAAAGAATTAGCAAAGCACATGCAGATAATTCGTTCTCAACATCCATATAAAGAACTTCCATCGATAACTAAGGATACTACTCCTTTTAGTTCCGTCTTCGAAGGTTGTTCCATTATAGACACTGATGGTGTTAAAATCTATAATACTTATATGGATTCTTATTACGATAGAGAGGAAAAGTATTATCGTGTTCTTTTGGAGAAAAAAATGCTCGATGAACGAATGTTTGAACTTTCGTTTTCTTTGGGTAATGAAGGAACTGATGAAACAGGAAATATAAATATCTTTGTTAAATTTCCAGATGGAATAAAATTGTATACAGATAGATCCAAGAAGAATGTGGATGTAGATAAGCCTATGGTTCCTCCTGCATATTCTCCATTTACAGATCCAAGACTCCAAGAATCAATGCGACTGATGTCTCCATCTCCTTCTGGAGGTAATTTCGTAAAGATATGGAACTTGGATGATGATAACAACAAGAGAGATTTTTCTTACATAACCTCTGCTGTAAACCATCATGTAGTTCATTCTCTAGAAGAAATGGATGGTATATATATAGATAAAGAAACGTGTGGTAATTTTCAAATTCAATATCGCATTATTGATTCGAAACATATTGATAGTATCAATGGTGTAATTAATGTTGTGATAGAAGAGTAGTTAGGCGTTTGTACTTTACAAATACATTTTTTATGAAGATTTTATTAGCAAACAAGTTTTATTACCGCCGTGGCGGTGATTGTATTTATATGCTCAATCTGGAAAAGCTGCTGAAGGCCTATGGGCATGAGGTAGCGGTTTTTGCCATGGACTATCCGGAGAATCTGGATACGCCTTGGAAGAAATACTTTCCAAAGGATATGAGCAAATTGATGGCTTTTACCCGTCCGTTTGGTGATGGGGAAGTGAAGAGCAAGTTCTCGCAACTGCTGAATGACTTCAAGCCTGATGTGGTGCATCTGAATAATATCCATACGCAGCTTTCTCCGCTGATTGCTAAGTTGGCGCATGAATACGGGGCAAAGGTGGTTTGGACATTGCATGATTCCAAACTCGTTTGTCCTTGCTATACTTGCATGAGAGATGGCAAGTGGTGCGAGGAGTGCTTTACGGATAAACTGGCAGTGGTGAAGCATCGCTGTATGCCGGGAAGTATCCCTGGGGCAATCGTCGGCTATCTTGAGGCTAAAAAATGGAACTGTAATATACTTCCAAAGTATGTGGACTTGTTCCTACCACCATCAAAGTTTATGATGGATACCTGTGTAAAGGGTGGGTATTCGCCAGAGAAGTTCAGAGTGCTCTGTAATTTCATTGATGTGACTAGGCTTCCGCCAATTTCTCAAATACCATTGATAAAAGGTGATTATTATGCTTTCTTGGGACGTGTGAGTGAAATGAAAGGCGTGAGAACCTTGTGTAAGGCGGCTGCCCAGCTCAATAAGAAGCTTATCGTGATTGGCGGTGGTGAGTTGCTTCCTGAACTCAAGGACACCTATAGGAACTGTCCTCATATAGAGTTTAAGGGACAGATGCAATGGGAGGAGTTTATGCCTATCCTCCAAAAGGCGAAATTTATGGTGTTGTCATCGGAATGTAGCGAGAACAATCCTCTCACCGTGATTGAGGCACAAAGCCTTGGCACGCCTGTTTTAGGTGCAAATATTGGTGGTATTCCGGAACTGATAGAGGAAGGTGTGAGCGGTATGACCTTCACGTCGGGTGATGTTGAGGATTTAAAGGATAAAATCCTCAAGATGTTTGAACATCACTTCGACTATGAGGCGATTGCGAAGAATGCCATCGAGAGGTATTCTAGTGAAGCTTACTATGAGAAGCTGATGAAGATATATGAAAAATCGTTTTGAGCGAATTTTCGGATAAATACTGTTAAAAGTGATAGGATAATGATGTGAGTTCATTAAATTATCCTTATCTTTGCAGAAACGTTATAAATGAAACATAAGACTATGCAACTAGAATTTGAAGGACAGACTCATAGTATTGATGCCAATACTCTAGTGAATATTTTGATTCACTATCAATCTGTTGTCACTGAGGCTAACAAGCAACTCAGTGGGGGCGCTCGTGAGGTTACGCTTAAGGTGAATGCCTTGAAGCAAGGCTCTTTCGTGGTAGATGTATCTGTGGCACAGAATATTGTAGAACAATTGTTCTCAAAAGATGTTGTAGAATACGTGGCTGCTTTGTGTGGTGTAGTAGGTGGTGTATATAAGCTATATAAGCATTTCAAAGGTAGGCCTGTCAAGACTAAAGAGGAGAAGAAAAATGCTGATACAATTCTTAAAATGGGAGATAATGTAAATATCACGATTAATACTTATAATCAGCAAATTGTAAGACAAGCAGTCTCTAAATCAATGGAAACAGCAAATGATGATCCAAGTGTGGAAGGCTTCACTGTCAAAGGTGATGGTGGTGAGAAATGTGCTGAATTTGAGCGTAAGGAATTTGAGGATTATATTTATGATGGATTTGATACGGAAGATGCTGTGCCAGAGGAAAGAATTGAGGAGGAAATCACAACTCTTGTCATAGTTGGCTTAAACTTTGAACGTGGTTCTCGCTGGCAATTCATGTATAATGGATTTAAAATCTCCATGATAGTCAAAGATGATGCTTTGATGCAGAAAATTGATGAAGGTGAGAGATTTGGTAAAGGAGATGCCATCAAAGTGAAACTCAGAAGAGTGCAGAGGTATAACAAGGAATATCGTGCATACGAGAATAAGTCATATCGTATAGTTGAGTTTATTGAGCATATCATTCCTCAAAAACCTCTGAACCTATTCGAAGAAAAATAAGGAAAGGTCTATTTACTTTCTTGAAAAACACAAACTGAAATTTTATTAGATTTTTTTATACAATAATTAGGTTAGCAAGAGCTTTCGAAAGAATGTTCTTGCTAATCCTTTATACGTTTATTTTTTCACAAAACAATAATAGATTAATTTTATAGGGTGTCCAGTTCTATGTTCCAATATTAACTCACTTGTTTGAGTGTTTTGGTTCGTTCTGTCACCCAGTTTTTGGACAAGTGCTCGGTAGTCCAAGCATCAATGTCCTT
>NZ_JBQKLN010000087.1:0-4560 GCF_052116205.1 Prevotella sp. Sow4_E9_plate
GAAAATCAGCGACTTGACCAACTTTTTATAGTTAAGTTTTCATAAGCATTTCTTAATATAAGTTATTGATTTACAGCCGATTAAATATTAATTTAACGCAGTATTGATACATTGTACATTATAAATTATCCATTATAAAATGTTTGCGCACGAGCTTACTCCAAGTGCCGTCAGGGCAGCGATGATAGCTTGAACGACAGCATTCACGATTTGAATCCAAGAAATCTTCTTGATTCCCGAATTTTGATTTTCATTGAGATTGATCATAATAGTAAATGAAATTAAAGATGAAACATCAGTTAGATAGCAAAGAGGTGGCTGCACCCAGCCCTAAGCTGGGCACAGCCGATGGATTACTCCTACATTCCTACATCCTCTCCGTCAGGGTTGCTGCCGCCACCAGAAGTGTTGTCGCCACCAGGGTTTGGTGTATCACCACCATCGCCAGATGGCTTGTTGCCACCGTCACCCTCGTCCTTGGTAGGCTTCTTCTTCGCAGCCTCCAGGTCAACGGTACTCTCGTTCGCCTTTTCAGCCTTAAGCAAGGCAGCTTGACCAGCACGGCTTGCCACGAGTTTGAACTCAGCTTTATCAACAAGGTTCTCAAAGTCCACACCAGGGTTGAACTTGATGTTCACCGACTTGATGTTTTCCTCGGTAAACTTCTCCAGCGACTCCGCACCCTCACAGTTGATGGAAATGCTAAAGACACCAAACTCACCGAGTTTAATCTTGTTGCCGTTGAGCAGTTGCTCTACAATGCAGTCGCACATGTCCGACAGGATAGCTTTCACCATACCTCGGCTGTAGCCAGCGTTGTGTGAAGCAATGTGCTTGCAAAACTTGTTCAAGTCCCAGATTTCACGAACTTGGTTCTTGGCATAAGCCTTTTGAGGCTCCTCTGGTTTGATAGGATTACCCATCATGTAAATAGAATACTCAATCATAATCGATTCCTTTCTTTTAAATTGTTAATACTAAGTGAAGATAGACTTTGCGCATCATCTATGTGTATCAAGGGATTTGTAATCCCGTCTGATTTACGGTTGCAAAGATACAACATCCGAGGACCGAAAACAATTCCGTTGAAAGGCATTGAAAAACGTTGAATATCTATTGAATAAGATTAAGAAAATCATTAAGAAATCATAGCCAGCAAGTCATTTTTTACCCTTTTACCTTTTTACCCTTTTACCTTTTTACCTTTATCCGATGTCAGATGTAACTTTCAACATATACGGAGGCAATAACCAAATCCTCCCCAACGCTACAAAGGCAGAGCAAAACTTCTATGGCGACCAGTTCGCAGAGAAGACGCTTGCCAAGGATGGCGAAGCATCTCAACCTCTCACCGAGGAAGAACAGGCTTTGTCTATATATATAAATAAGGTGGAATCCTTGCGAGGCTACATCACCCTCCTTCGTTCCTGCAAGACAGCGAGAGACCTGGGCGAGGTGGTGGCAACCATGCGACAGCAAGAGCCATCCCTCACCGATGAGCTGATAGTGAAGCAGAGTTTCATCACCCTCCTCCTTCCCTTCGTGCCGAAATGGGAGAAAGGACAGACCATCGACAACATCCGGGTGGCAATCAATACTGCCTGGACGGCGCGCAAAAAGACTATCCGTCAAGCAGGTCGCTAAAACACCCCCCAAAAAGTATCCTAAGATACATGGGCAAGTATCCTAAGATACTTCGCCAAGTATCCTAAGATACTTTGGAAAGTATCCTAACCCTCTTTCTAACATTCAAATTTTGAAAATGGCAGATACATCATTTGATATCAACAACGGAGCCAATCAAATTGCTCTCAAGGCAAAGACTCAGAACCAATATTTCTTTGGTGAGGAATTCGCTCGCAAAATATTGGGAAGCAAGGATAAGCCACTTAGTCTGGTAGTGCTCGGTGCTGGAGTGGATGCCACAATAGGCTTGCCGACATCAGCCGACCTTATACCTCGCATTGTCGATTTCTTGGAAACCGATGAAGGCAAGACGCTTGATGCCATTTTGCGCAAGGCAATAGGCAGAGTACATTTCCATTTCGACAAGTTTGTGAGTACAGCCATCGACCGTTTGGCAAAGGACTTGGACAGGGAGATTGTTTCCATTTGCCATAATATCAACGACGAACTTGCCAACAACGCAAGCCTTGATGAGTCACAACGCAAGTTGGGCATGCTTATCGTTCGCCTTTTCAAAAAGGTGTTGGACTTCAAGAAAGGAGCAGAGATTGATGCCGAGACGATGAACTTGATAGAAGAGGTTTTTAATACGGTTGTAAAAGATGACAGCATCATAGATTTAAGCCATCTCAACTATACCGACACATTCAAGAACATCATCGTGGAGATACTTCAGAAGAGCATCCATGAGTCGAACAATCCCATCTTGCGCCATATCTATAAGAATATGCTCGATATAGAGCAATTGCTCGCAGGGTATTTCTATGGATTTTATACGGGGCAAAACAGTTATATCCGCGACTATCTATACATATCCTGGATTCTATGGGCATACTTGGTAAGCGAGGAGCAGCGAAAGGCGCAAGAGAATGTGGCTGTAGAGAGCAAAGAAAACCACACTATTTACGACCAATTGGATGGAAAAGACTGCCAAGTCATCACGTTCAACTATACATCGTATGCTTCCCAAGCCTCTCCGACTGCTCTCTATTTCCATGGCTCACTCAAAGAGTATGTAGATGTAGAGAACAAGAACGATTTTCTGCATGATGATTTAACGACCATTGATTTAGAAGATTTTTTCAAGAATCAACTTGCATCCGAGATAAGTTTTGATCCAGACCACAAGTCTATACCCATCCCATCATTCTTGCCACCATTAAAGTTGCGCCCTGTCATATCCAAGCATTACATTGATACATGGTATCATGCTTCTCAGATGGTGCTGCGTGCAAGTAAGATCATCATTCTTGGCTATTCATTCTCTTCAGCCGACAACTATTTCTGTGATATGTTGCGAGAGAACCACGATGCACAAATCATCATTATCGACAAGAACATGGAAATAGCAAGTCGCAATGTGTGTCGTTGCCTCCAGTTGGATGCCAATCGCTACACCAAGCAAATAAAGGATGGGCATGAGATACGTAAATACAACAATCGAGTGACGATTATTGGAGCAGACTTGTCGGATGTGAATTTGGATGATGTGGAACTTTAGAATAACCTCCTCATTCGAGTGACGACTAGTGCAGAGCGATACTGCAATGAGGGAAAATAAAACAGCAATATACCAATGAATAAAGAAGATAGAAATTCCTTTAGAAAGGAAATAATCGGTAAGTTAGAAGAACAATGGGCTAAGAATAATCGCCCTGAAGACGACCTCTTCTATTGAGTTGCTAGATGACATCGACTTCTATTACAATAAGGTGAAGTGTCGCAAGATAGAGCAGATGCTTCCGACCTTAAATAAATTAGTAGTTGCAGAACAACAGTCTTGGATGGGTTCAATGTAGATTCCTTTCTTCTACGCAAGATTTTTTGAAAATCTCTTGGTTGTTCCGAAATAAAGTTGTATCTTTGCTTTCTATAAAAATAAAGTAGAATAATAGCATATGTCTAAAGATAATAACAACTTAACAATATTGTCAGGGCAATCAGTACTCTTGCCTTCTCAAAATGAAATTCAAAGGAGAATATATTCTATTCGTGGCGTGCAGGTGATGCTTGATCGTGACCTCGCCCAGCTCTACCAAGTTGAGACAAAAGTTCTCAATCAGGCAGTAAAGCGTAACATGAAGCGCTTTCCTGATTATTATATGTTTCGTTTGACAGAAGAGGAATGGAATAATTGGAAGTCACAATTTGTGACCTCCAATTATATGAGTGAAGATGAAATTCAGGCTATAAAGATGGGAGTCAGACGTCCTCCTTTTGCTTTTACTGAACAAGGTGTAAGCCAATTGTCATCCGTATTGAAAAGTGACCGTGCTATTGAGACAAGCATTCGCATAATCGATGTTTTTGTTGCCATGCGCAAATTTATCTTCTCTAATGCAGGATTATTTCAGAGAATAGAGTCGCTTGAAGCATTTCGTATAGAAACTAAACGAGGCTTGAAAAATATAGATGCTCGTTTTGATCAGATTATGAGTCGTCTAGATGATGGTTCGCTTAAGCAAAAATTGGGGATTTTCTTTGATGGACAAATGTTTGATGCCTTTGTCTTGGTAGAGGAGCTAATCCAAAAGGCTAAACGTAGGATCGTTCTAATTGATGACTATATAACAGCTTCTCTCTTGGATCGTTTTCATAAGCGTAATACAGGCGTAACTTTAGATTGTTATGTGAAAAGTCGATTTGCAACACCTGCTTTATGTGATGCTATAGCAAATTATAACACCCAGTATCCTTTAGAGCCGACAAGACTTCATACCTTTGAGCGTTCACATGATCGTTGGCTTATTATAGACGATATCGTTTATCAATACTGCGTTAAATTAATATTTAATCGGCTGTAAATCAATAACTTATATTAAGAAATGCTTATGAAAACTTAACTATAAAAAGTTGGTCAAGTCGCTGATTTTC
>NZ_JBQKLN010000088.1:0-4466 GCF_052116205.1 Prevotella sp. Sow4_E9_plate
TGTTTAATTGTTTCTTGCCTTGCACCATAATTTGAAAAATTTAAAATCATGGTGCAAAGGTACGAAACTTTATCTAGGCGCACAATACGGCTTTCACCGAATAGTTACGTTTCGTACACCCCTGTAATTCTGTAATCTTCTTCATCACTGCAACAACTTGTCAGACAAAAAAAGGCAATGATTGCGAAAAGTGTGGATAATGTTTGTTTCATATGCTTTGTTATTTAAAAAATTATTGCAAATATATCATTTATTTCATAAGAATGTATCTTTTTGTGATGTTTTTTAAGGAAAATTATATTTTTATTTATAATTAAGCGTTTGTATATTAAGAAGTTTAGACGTATATTGCTTTAAAACTACGTCAAAAGACATAACCTTGTCTCTTATCCTCAAAAGCAAAGAACTCCCGTCTCTTTTCTGAGATGGGAGTTCTTGTTTAGAAGGAATACTGGGCGGAAATCATCAGTTCGCGAGGGCGAAGATAATAGCTGTCGGTCAATGTACTGATGCCGCTATAGATGGTTTCCATATAGTTCTTCTTGTTGAAAAGGTTTCGAAGCTCTGCTGAAAGGCGGAGCTTTTTCATTCTCCATACTGCCGAGGCATCGCCAAGGAGGGTGTTAAGGTGGCTGCCCTCTTGCAGTTCATTGCGATAATGTACGAGCGAGAAGGAGAGGTCCACATGGCTGATGGTAGCGGTGGCAGATACGCTTTGACGCCAATTAAATAACGATGACTTCGCTATTTTTTGACGTTTCGAGTTGTAAAAAGAGAATTCTCCCTCATAGCTAAAGGCACACCAGGACGGCGAGAAGTCGATGCTAGGCTTCACAGTATAGTTGTCCGCGGTGTAGCTGATGGCTTTGCCGCTGCTGTATTGCTCACCCTTGCTGTAGTTGTAACTGCCCTCCAGGCGGGTCTTCAGATGAAGGTCGTAGAAACCCTTGGAGATATAGAGCGAACCTCCGATGTTGTTGCTCTTGCTGTCCTGCTTATATAATGAGGTATAGTATTTGCCATCCTCGATGCGTAGGTCGGATGCCGTGTTCATCCAGTTTTTGCTGGCATTGACCGATGCGCTGAAGAAGATTTCCTTGATAGGGCGCTTGTAGTCGTAACTCAACTTGCCATAAAGAGAGCGAGTTATCGGAATGATGTCGCTCGAAGTGTACCAAGAGCGATAACTTTTGCGATATTGCTTCATGGCGTAGTTGGTGGCACTGCCCGTTCCAGTACTGTATCCTGTGTAGATAGTCAACTCTCTACGGAAATCCAATTTCTTATATAAGTAAAGGTAGGGTGATACGGTAAGTAGAGTTTTCTGTGGATAGGTGAAGCGTTCCCAGATGAAGTCGGGAGAGAACGACATACGGAACGTCTCGGTCTTGTATTGCCAGTAAGGGGTGAACTTCCCTGTAATGTTAAGACTGTTTTGACCGATTTCATCGTGACTGTTTTCGATGAATCCGTTGTTTTTGTCGATTTCATCGCTTCTTTCCTGATATTTCGCATAGATGTTGTTGAGGTCGATACTCATTCTATATTCCTGTGTCCAGTGGAAGCGGTTCCTCATCCACTGTAAGGCGTGGGCTGTATGCCAAAGGTTGGTGCGGATGCGATTGCGCTCGTCGTTAACGTAGAGGTCCGCCACACCATGGTGATAGTCGGCAGTGCTACGCCAAGAGAGTTGACTTTTCTTGAAGACGAAGAGGCGGTAGATACTTGCCGAGAGGTCGAGCTTTGGGATGCGGACACGTTGGGTAAGCGTGTCGTTGATGTTTGACAAGCCATCGCTTTGTGCTGCGCTGAGGCTGATACTCTCGTTGCCATAATGCTCAGCCTTGTTTACCTTGTTCTCCCATTGCAGATTGAAGGCATCGCTGATCATCGTCTTGTGGTTGTGCTCCGTGGTAACAGTAGGAGCTTCGCCGCCGAGGTCGTAGATACTCATGTTCTCTCGCTCTTGTCGGGTTACCGTACGAAGATAGTTGGCTTCTATGCGAGTCTCTGCATCGTCCTTGTTCTTCTTGATATGGTTGATGGAGTATTTTTGCGAGGTGTTGAAGCGCAGGCGTTCTTCGTCGATAGGAGCGTCAAGCGATGGTACCGATACCCATGATGGAAGGGAGGCAGGAGCCAGACGATTGCTGTAAGATGCGAGTTGGTTAAGTGAATAGCCGAGATTTTTACCTGTTCTGTCGTATTCTGCATCATACATCATCTGTTTCTTTTTGCCAATTTGCATGATGTTGATGCTTCCGCCTATGTGGGACGGATGCCCTACGAGCATGTAAGGCTTGAGGGTGGGCATCAGTTTGTCGCGGGCACTATCTTTCAGGGCGATGTTCATCGCTACATTATCTGTAAAGGTCTTGTTCTGGAGCGCCTTGATAGGTTGGTCATGCTCGATGACTTCGGCCTTTTTCACATCTTTTGCCTTGATATTTTCTTCCAGCTGGTTATATTTGCCACCGGTCAGGTCGAGTCCTTCCACGGTGAATCTATTGATAGGTTTACCATTGTAGTTGATACGACCATTCTTCTCTATATCCACGCCTGGCAGCTTTTTCAGTACATCTTTCAGGGAGTTATCTCGTTCGTTGGCAAAGCGGGTGAGATCGAAAGAAATGGTATCCCGACCCGTGATGCGAGAGCCTTTCACCTGTACTTCCTTCAAGACAAAAGCTGTTGAAGCCATACTGATGATGGTTTCTTTTCCCGATGAAATCGATGTTTTTGTCTTTTTATACCCCATAAACGTGGCCTGCAGTTTGTCGTTGGCTTGCTTTTCGGTGATAGGGAGCACGAAGGTTCCGTCTTCCTTTGTTCTTGTAAACTTCAAGGGCTTTCCATTGCGGAGCAGCGTGATGGAGACGTTGGCTAGACGGTTATGGGTCAATGAATCTTCTACATAACCATGAATCCCGGTAGCAGTGTTGTCGTCATCGAGTAAGATAGGAGTGTTTCTCTTGCTCTGCATCGCCATTGGGATGCAGAACAAGAGAAAGAAAGCGATAAAACTGATAATTATTCTCTTCATTTATTATTGAAGTTCAATCGGATTGAAGACATTCTTCTTATTCATGAATTTCTTCATGTCAATTGGGTTGCCCTTTTCGTCCTGTATTTTTATGTTCTTGATGTTTAATGTTTCCAATACCATTCCTGGCGTAAACTTCTTTTTGAATTCTCTGAGGTCTTTTTGGCTGATCTCTTCTCTCTTAGCCTTGGGGAACGTGATAGGTGTTGGTGCTGTCAACGTACTCATGCCGATGGCTGTGAATGAATATTCTTTGTTTTCATCGTATGCTTTCAGTGTCAAGCCCGGCAGTCCAATCAGCTTCCAAGGACCTTCTGGCAAAGGAATGTCTTCGGCGTACCATGCATACCAAGTCCTTCCCTTGAAGTTGGTCTTGGCTAGTTGGCAATGATAGCCGATGATGGTTGTTGCGCTGTCGGGGATGAGTTGCCAGTCGGGTGTCTCCACGTTCTCTGTGCATTTGTAATCTGTAGTGCCGACAGATTCCAATTGGATGGATTTGCCAGTAGATGGATAGTTCTTGTAGTAGGAGAACGGGAATCTTCCACCTTTAGGTAAATCAGAGAAGTCGAAATTGCCAGTCTTGGCTTTTTCGTTCATGAGTGAATCCTTTACCTGTTTCGTTCTGTCATAGAAGCTGGTCGCCTTTTCACCAATGTCGAGGCGCATCTCGCTATCCGTGTAGATGAAGGGTTTGATGGAAGGATTGTTCACCCATTTCCCATCATAGGTAATGCGATACTTGGCGTTGTCGATGTTCTCGACTTCCTCCTTACTGTTTCCCGATATAGAGCGCACAGTGACTTTTGTGACTTGTGCTTTTGTTGCAGCACTTCCCATAAAGAGCAAGGTTGCTAAAGCTAAGATGATTTTCTTCATAATTCTGTCTTTATCTGTTAATCTGCTTGCAAAGTTACACTTTTTGTGACACTCTGCAAAAAAAATGCAGCTATTTATAGCTTTTTAATAGACGCTAAAACTAGCGAAGAGTAAACTAAAAAGTTATCTGTTTTATTTTACTTTCCTTTTAGTTGCTCCTTTACTTTCGCTGTAAGTTTAGCTTTTTCCTTTTCATCCTTCAACTTATCAGCTTTTGCCAAGAACATCTGGAGATAGAGTTTTGCCTGTGGCTTCATCTTGGCTCCGATATACATTTGCGCAGCATTATAATAGTTGTGAGGATCGTCCTCGTCATCATATTCGATGCACTGGGCGAAGGCATGACCTGCATTCTCGTATTCCAATTTATAGTAATGAGCCCACTTTAAAAAGGGGCATATTTTGAATCCAGCATGACCAGTGTGGTCATTCAGAGTGAAACATAGCAATCGGCTCCGCTGGTGAATATCTGTCGAGAAATCGCTTTGAAAGAGCCGAAAGCTTCTCTGATAGGCCCGAAAAGGGCAAATATCGATCTTTGAAA
>NZ_JBQKLN010000089.1:0-4359 GCF_052116205.1 Prevotella sp. Sow4_E9_plate
GAATCCTACCTTTTGATAGAGGAATGCTTTATTGTACAATGCCAGATACTTTTCGAGTTTTGGCTCATCAAGCAGTGATATTCCTTCCATGCAATGAAGCAATTCCTCAATGCCTCCAGCACGTTCTATACGGTCACAGCAGTCTATGACTGTTCGTTCCAAATCAGTTACACGTACATAAGGATTTCCCTTGGGAGTTATAACGCCATTTTCCGCAGTTGGTTCAAAAGGGGTTGCACAGTACACAAAGTCTATTCCTTCAAAAGCAAAATCTTTGAAACGGCTTTTGCTGCCAACATAGGCATTGTAGAAAGGTTGGTGGGCAACTCCATGTAATTCAAGAGCTGTGTGCCAACCAACATATGAAGATTCTGAAATCTTGGAACTCAACTCGAACTTGTCACACATGGGAGCATCTGTCGATGGATCAATAGTGACGTACATGTTTCGCCTAATCGGTTTCAGAACCTTCTGAGATTGCCATCGGGATATGGCCGTAGATGTTCCTGCATGAGACAATTTCATCTCACGCATCACATCTTCAAAGTTGAAGATCCTAATCTTGTATAAAGGCGTAAAAGTTGCCATTTTTGCATCGAAGTATTTATATATGAATAACTTTGTGCAAAAATAGCAACTTTTCTTCAAATATCCAAATGTTTAGGCAAGAAAAACAAATAATTATACTATTTTTAGAATTGATAGACGAATGATGCAACCTTGCCCCATTGCGTATAACTATTCTTGCATTTCAGCAAGGAAAAATAGATTCTCCAAAAATCCTTGATTATATGTTGTAAACAAGTTTATTTCGGCATATATACATATATGGTTTTCTTAAACTTGTAAACTTCCTGGTTTGAGTGGTTGTAAGAGGGTAGAGGTTTACTATTTGAGTTTGAAAGAACATGTATATATACATGGGTAAACTTAAACCTTAAACTTGTATGCTGTATGCGCCGTAAGCTTTGCCTTGGCAGTAGCTCTTTAGCTGGTTCAGGGCTTTGCCTTCTTCTCCTTACTGAAATTTCGACGTTCTTCTCTTCAACTTCGCTTGTTGCCAGGAGATTTGGTTGAACTTGCGTCTTGTCTCAGGCATCATGCTTCTCTGCTCAGCTTCCCTCTACATGCTGATGCTTACCCTTGGCAGTCATAGGCCTGATAGTTCTGTCCTTGGCTTAACCTTATTCATGTTCATGATGAAGTTTGAGTTTTCCTGCCTGTCTCTTGAACTTATAAGCCATCTTGCGCAACCAGTTTGCTTGAACAAACATCGAGGAGGATGCAGCTTTCCTTTACCCAACCAACTGCAGATATTTTCTACTCATCCTTTTCATTCATATTTTTGGACGAAGCATCCACACTTACTTTTTCCGCTGCAAAGTTAGTGCAAGCCACATTTCTGCAAGTACCAGATGCCTTATTCTCAGAATTTTTTCAAAAACTTTTCCGTCTGCTGCTCATCCATAAAACTTTTCCTGCCCAAGGGTGAAATAATTCGATAATTCCTTGCTTCCTATGTTTTCCTTGCCAACTCTGATAGCACCGTAAAAAATAAATGTTTCACTTCTAAAAATATTGAATTATGAAAAAGATGGAAAATTCTTTCGCAGTAACTGGTTTCGTAGGTAAGGATGCAAGCATCCATCAGTTTACAACCGCAAGCGTAGCTCGCTTCTCACTGGCCATCAGCCGCAATGAGAAGAATGGCGATGAAAACTCTCGCACTTCTGCCTTCATGAATGTAGAGGCTTGGCGCAAGAACGAGAACACCTCTTCATTCGACCGCCTGGTCAAGGGAGCACTCCTCACAGTAGAGGGCTACTTCAAGCCAGAGGAATGGCAGGATGCCGAGGGAGTCAAGCACAACCGAGTGATTCTCGTTGCCACTAAGTTCTACGAAGCTGTTGAGAAGGAGAACGCTCCTGATTCTCAGCAGGGCAAGCCCCAGAAGGATAAGTAAATCCTTCACTTCCTCTGATAAAGAGCGGCCTTTGGGTCGCTTTTTTATGCTTATACTTCTTGTCATTTTAATCATTCTGCATCATTTTAATACCCTATTAAAACGATGCAAAAATATTAATAATAAACTGATATTCAATAGCCTTGCGAGTTTTATTCCTATACTTTTCCTTGCTGAAAGGATTGTCCTGTTATAGGAGGATTTCATTCATCGACTTCTGGGAATCGGTAAGAATTCTGTTGCGAAGGTAACGGTTCTGTCTTATCTTTACAAGGTCAGGGCGCTGCTTTGCTGAAAAATCTCCACACCATTCGGGTAGTATTTTGCAGACAAAACCTTGTATGGATAGCCATAACACCTTCTGAATGCAACATAATTTTTAACCATCCCCGAAGTAGTTGATCTACGAAAGGGAGATAAAATCAGATGGCATTATGACAACAATGAAATCAATTCTCAGCCGACTTACCCAGGCAGTGAGCGGCACAGACAAGGAACTCTTCAGTGAGCAGGAGTTGAACAAGTTTGCTTCATTCTATCTTGACAAGTGGGATGAAAACACAAGCGAGGACGTGGTGGCAGAGTCTTTCGTGGACTATTGGTGGAACACCGACAGGGCTTGCAGACGATGCTCGGAATGTGGCAAGCTGATGCGTGAGGGTTATTGCGCTGACATGGGAGTAGCCTACTATTGCAGCAAGGACTGTCTGCATAGCGACTTCACGGATGAGGAATGGGCAGAGGAATGTGAATCCAACGACCTGAGTTATTATACAGAATGGTAATCAAATAAATATACAAGACAATGGCTAATCAGGCAACAACGACCTACAAGGTCACAGGAACCCAAAAGGCAGTAAGCAACCTTTGGAACACCCTTCAGCGCATGGAGGTGAACAGCAGGAATATCTGGCTGGATGACCTCGCCAAGCACTATGGAATCGACTATCAGAAGAAGCACATCAGCGTGCGTGGTCACATCTACTGGGCAGAGTATGAGGAGGATGAAGACACCAATCTTCTTTCTTTCGAGACCGAAACTGCCTGGGACGCTTGCAATGACCTCTTCTTTGAGATAAATCGACTCCTGGATGATGAACTGAGCATTTCCTACAGATGCTGCGAGTGTGGATGTGAGGTCTATTACACTCACGATGAAGGCAATTACTTTCCCGAAGAATGCTGCGTCAGCGCATCCGGCGAACCATTCGAGGATTGTTGCGATGATGTTTACGGCACTATAGGAGAAGCCATCAGGGAATGGACTTCCAAGACCGGTATTGAGCAGGGAGAGCGAACCGATGAACAGATGATGGACTTCATCAATGAATATGAGTATGAGGACGATGACACCTATTTCTACATCCGCACCTTCACATTTGAATAAATGACTCCTCAAATCCTAACGTTTCCCCTGACACTTTGGGTTGTTAGGGGAAGCGTGGAGGAACTCTCGCCAGATACCCGTACCTTTGTACACGTTAATACATGTCGCCACGTACACGTGGAGCCATGTACACATGAATACGTTAATACATATATACAAAAGATTTTATATTATGTCATTGAAAATCATTACATTCGCCAATCATAAAGGTGGCGTTTCGAAGACCACCTCTACAGCCTCCATCGGGGCTTGCATGGCACGTATGGGCAAGAAAGTCCTGCTCATAGACCTTGACGGTCAGGCAAATCTTACCCTGTATTTCATCCCTAATGAAGATGAAGTGCAGGCAAGCATCTTTGACTCTCTGGTTGATGGCGCACCCCTGCCAGTGAAACACATCAGGGAGAACCTCGACCTCGTTCCTTCCTCCCTCGAAATGGCAAGCGCAGAGATTGCCTTGACCAATCTTCTGGCAAGAGAACAGCTGCTGAGCCGACTGCTCGAACCCGTGAAGCAGAACTATGACTACATTCTCATAGATTGTCCTCCGTCTTTGGGAATCGTTACGACAAATGCTTTCCTTGCAGCTGATGAAATCATCGTTCCGATGACTCCAGAGCTTCTTCCTCTGAAAGGAATGAGAATGCTCGATTCCTTTGTCTCTACATTGCAGCGAGTGAAGCCGAACCTCAGACTGGGAGGAGTTTTCATCGCCAGATTCAACCATCGCAAGTTGAACAAGGTGGTTGAGCAAGCCGTGAAGTCCCGTTACGAGACTATCACCATGCAGACTCGCATCCGTGAAAACATCGCCCTGGCAGAATCGGCAGGCAGCGGTCAGAGTATCTTTGAATATGACCCTCAGTCGAACGGAGCGAAGGACTATCAGGCATTGACAGAAGAAATTATTTCACGTAATCAGTAAAGACTATGGCAAAGAAGAATATGGACATTCTGCTTGGCAACATTCTCGGAAAGGCTGCCATTCATCCGCAGGACAGATTTGACA
>NZ_JBQKLN010000090.1:0-4260 GCF_052116205.1 Prevotella sp. Sow4_E9_plate
TTTGATAGCTACAAAGTTACGAAAATATTTCGAGAAAAGCAAAGATAAAGTGTTAACAATAAGAAATATTAGGAGACATTTTGGCTGCTATGGGTTTTCAGACAATCTCCCCTCTTCGCAAGAGGGGGGACAGGGGAGTCGAAAAATGTTATAGGGCGTTAGCTGCTTATTACGAAGCATGCAATGCTGAAAGATTTCGCTTCACCATTCGATATTAACATAGACCTCTACAAGTGATAGGTCAGAGTTGTAAAAACTCCCCCAAAAATTTGGTAGTTTCATCAAAAAAACTTATATTTGCAGCCAATAATTAGAATATTACGATTATGGCAACATTGGTACTCGATAATACATTATATCAAGGCTATGCAACGATAGCAGAGCAGAATAACATCAGTGTGACTGATGCTATGGCAGAAGCTTTGCGATTATTGAAGCAACACTTGAAAAAAAAGCCAAGTCTTTCGTTAAGACAACGACTTGAGAAACGAATTCTTGAACTTCGAGATTTGCCGGCAAATTGGGATTATGCAGGTTCACCTTCCATATCATCAGAAGCGTGTAATTATTCTCGGAAGGTTGTTGCATGCTGTAGCGAATCATTACTTCAGGGATTAGCAATATTCCCAAATACCAATGGCTATATATTAATGCAATGGAAGACCTCCAAAGGAGATGCCTGTTTATCTATTCTTAGTGATAGAATAGTATATGATGTTAATTATGGAGAGATAGAGAAAGAAGGTATCCTTCCTCTTTCAGAACTCCCAAAATTTTTGGAAGTCTTAAAGAACATAGCCTAATGGAATGTGATATAACATTTGAGAAACCAGTATTGAAAGATATGGAGGAGATTGCTCGATTGTTGTCTTCTCCAGCCTTTTATGATGAAAATACCCATCAGTTGAATTTTGCGGCATTTAATCTTCGACGTTTTACGAATGGTGAGGTTGAGTCATATGTCTCATTGTCCAGGCTGTCTTTTATAGACCAGAAGCATTTGAATAAAAAAGGTAAGTATGTTTTTAAAAAGACAGAAAGCCATTATGTGGGTTATGCTCTTTTTACTCCAAGGTATTTAGCAAACTTACATGATAGATTAAGAATATATCCTGTTAAAGCAGGTCTTAATGATCATTGTGGTATGTTTTTCTTGGGTAAGGATAAGAAGGTAATCTGTGATGACTTGACGATTAGTCCTTATACATTAAAGACATTACGCTCTCTTTGTGACTTATTGCAAGTTAATGTTGTTTTTGTTAACTGCTGAAAATCAGTAGTTACGTTCTAACGGTGTTTTACTTTCCGTCATAGTTCATGCCAAGGCGGTCCCATCCCGCAAAACATGGCGAGGGCTTTGATGCCCCGCCAACCTTATAGCGTAGCGGTTCTGAGCACCGGAGGGCGGTTACATCCTCTCGTCCCTGAGGGTTTCTGTCCCCCAGAACTGGGGGAACCGAAGGGGGCGTAAAGACTATTGAAGAGAGGCTTGGTGAGAAAGGTGGAGCCTTCCTTAACGGTAAGGAAGGACGGGTAGGTTTTCGAAAAACTCTCCCTTTGGCTAAAGGGAGACGGAGGGATTCGAAAAAAACTCCCCATCTGTTTTCAGATGAGGAGCATTTTCTAGAGATGGAAGTCGATTCCCTTCAGCCATTCCTTGACATCGAAGCAAGGACAGCTCTTGCGAACCCAGGGGAGGTCGCGATGACCTAGGATCTCGGCACCGGGATAGTCGAGGGCGAGACTGTAGAGAAGGTCTTCCAGAGATTCCTTCTGGGCAGGAGTGCGAGTGTCGGCAGGCTTGCCTTTCTCGTCGAGACCACCCTCGTAGCAGATTCCGATGCTGTGGGCGTTGTAGTGGCGGGCGTGAGCCCCCACCTCGTTTTCTGGACGGCAGGGATAGACCACGCCATCCTTCGTAATGTAGTAGTGGTAGCCGATGCTCTTGAAGCCTCTTGCCTTGTGGCAGGCTTCCAAGGCTTCTACAGGGAAGTCCTGGTTAACACGTGTGGCACTGCAATGTACCACGATCAGATTGATTTTTCTTGGATTCTTCATAGGATTCTTTGGATTTTAAAGGATAAATGTTTAATTTTGCACACGGATCTCACAGATCTCACGGATTTTCCGTGTGCGACTTAGAGGCTGGCGCAGCTCTGCACACAGAAGGCGCTGAGGACGGCAGTGAGGACGGTGATGACGAAGTTGATTACTTTCTTGATAGTTTCCTTTTTCATGTTAATTAGTAATTAATGATTAGTGATTACTTTTCTCACAGATCTCACGGATTTTGACTCCTATGGAATCTTTCCTGTGAGGCTTGGTGAGTACCGTTGCTTGCAACGAAAAAGAATCCGTGAGATCCGTGAGATCCGTGTGGGAAGACAAGAAGGAAGCGGACAGGACGAGCAAGCATCCGTTCAGGGCGATGATTTGACAATGTTGAATTTCATTCCTGATGTGCCCTCGGATTACTCCGGACTGCATCCTGCCGATGCGCTTTCTCTTGTTTCAGATGCCAGGAGGCTGGGACTATATGCCTACATCTGAGCCTCCAGTGGTTCCGCTACCGCCCTGGTCGGTGTTTTCACCACCAGGGGTATCCTTTCCGGTATCCGGGTTGGTATCCGTGGTGGTGCCATCCCCTAACAGGGCAGAGGCCTTCTTCAGCGTTCCGTCGAGGCTGAGGTTCAGGCAACTGAAGTCGCCCGTGCCACGCGCTCTAATCTTCAAGCCCTCGATATTCTTGGCAATGGTGAACTCCTTCTCGGTAGCGGCTCCCGCCTTGTTCTTGATACCAATGGAGAGGATGGCGAGGTCGGCAATCTTCACTGCGATGCCCTGGAGCACCAACTCCCGGATGCACGCTACCATGTCGGTAATCATACCCTTAATCGCTCCTCGCGAAAATGGGGTGTTGTGACTTGCCATGTGATCTACGAGCTGGTCGATGTCGTAGGTCTGAGTGATGACCGGATAGGCGAAGAACTTGCCATAGGCATTCGGCATCTTCTCATTGATGTTCTTTTTTAACACGTACTGAATCATAAAGTGGTTAATTTAGTGATAGTATCCTTCTACCCCCGATGGGGCAGGAGCATCATCCTCTTTGAATGACAATGCAAAGATACGAAATCAGAAAACGCCACTTCATACTTTCTCATACTTGCTCACACTTTCTCATACTTTCTCATACTTTCTCATACTTGGAAGCCTATGGTTCGCCGAGAAAATAGATAATATAGGAGGTTTGCATAGGTGTGAATTCCTTGCTGTTCTTGTCGTATCCGCTTTCATGAAGCTTCTTCAGAAGGTCGGGATTGCGACAAATCCAACGCATCAGATGAGCACTTGCCACCACGGGTGACGAATCGGGGAAATAGAGCAGAGCCAGTTCCTGCTTCGTATAGCTTCTTATATCCATATAGCTTTTGATGTTTAAGTATTATACTTACGGGTTGAAAGTAACATACTTACGGGTTGAAAGTAAGATACTTAATCCTCCACGGTATCGTTGGGATCGATGAAGGCATCGTTGTTGATTTCGCTACCTTCCTTCTCGATCACCGCCCAGCCGTTGCCGTTCTTCTTGTGAATCTTCTTGAATCCAAGACGCTTCATCACGTTACCGATGTTCTGGTTGTTCAGGTTCTGGCGAAGGGCAGGGTTCACACCTATCCTCTCCAGTATCTCGGCACTGTAGCGGAACTTGATGAACTGTAGCGGCGTATCAGGCTCCGGCACCCGGTAGTAACGGAGTATCTGCTCCTCGGCATAGTTGGCTACCATGAAGAGGCGGTTGTGGCAGCGCATCAGCTCGATGTCGTCCCTCGTCAACCAGTATGTCCACTCCAGGGGCTCGCCCTTAGGATGGCTCATCACCTCCTGGCCCAGTGCCACTGCCTCGGCAAACACGTGGTCGTAGTCTATCGGGTGGTCTATCGGACTCTCGATGCTCTTTACCAGCCACGGACAGTAGCGGCGGTTCTCCTCGTCGGTGATGAACTGCTGGTTGTTGGTGGTGCCGCAGAGCGATCCGCGGTGGGGCATCTCCGAACGGTACTTGTCGTAAGGTCGGCGGATGGAGAATGTCACCTTGGTCATGTTGCTCTTGAAGGCACTCAGGTTCTTGCCGAATACCATCTCAAACGTAAGCATCCAACCCCTATTTTGGCGGTTTGAACAATAAGTGCTACCTTTGCGCCATGTTAAACATTAAATGTTATAAGTATGGCAATAAGTAGTAAAGATCTTGAGAGC
>NZ_JBQKLN010000091.1:0-4099 GCF_052116205.1 Prevotella sp. Sow4_E9_plate
ATTATGTAACTTTGCAGCCGAAAAGGCTTCCCTGCTGGGGGCATGCCCCCAGCAGGGAGTGGGAATGAAAGTTAAGAACAAGCCTTGACACAGTTTAAATTACACCCCCTAGCTTTTTAAGTCTAGAGTAAATCGCTCCTCTCGAACGCTCTATGATTTCTGCTATTTCCTTTATCTTTTTTCCTTCATTATAAAATTTTATCAAAATATCATCTGCTTCTTTTTCCCAAGGGAGATAGGCGTTTCCGTGTTCTTTTCTTTTTTCTTCGACAGAATACGCTTTCTTAAGTGTTGGTTTTGTTTAAGTTTTATCCAGAATCCTGTATTCCCAATCCTCAATAGTCCTTGTCTCTGTGCTGAAGCTGATGCCAATCTTTACGAGCTTTCTTTCATCAGCCTCGAAAGGAACCATGTAGCCTTTTTCGTCTATCTGGGCGAGGGCTTCCTTAGCAGGCTTGTTGATCTTTATCTCGAAGACGAAGATGGTGTGGGGCGAGAACATCACGGCATCGGCCCTGCCCCTGCAACTCTTCACCTGCGTGAGAACGGCTATGTTCATCATCGAAAGCATGATGTAGAATACGGTTTCATAATAATACTCGTTTTTCTGCATGTCTGCCAATACATCTTTCCCGCCTTCTGGATAAGGAATGGAAGCGAAGTAGGATTTCATCAGCGTCATCGCCTTGTCGATGTTTCCATACACCAATGCCTGATAGAATCTTGCCGCAAACCCCAGCGATGTGCCGTCGCTCAGATTCGTGTAGAGCGGCAGCAGGTTTTCCATCAGTCCGGCCCTTACTTCCTTGTTGGGAATGCCGAGAAAGTAGCCTTTGGTGAGAGGGTCGTAGTCCTTGATGGTAAGGTAGCCGCCCTGATAGAGCAATGGCAGGGCATCCGTCATCTTCTCCGTAGGACGGTCGAAGGAAGACGAGAAGGCGAAGACATTATCCAGCTCCGTCACGTTAGTCTTGAATTTCTGCATCTGATTGATGAGATAGGTAGAAGTGCCCGATGCAAACCAGTAGTCCTCTATCTCGCCCGACGCCAAGGCTCGCATCAGACTGAACGGATTGAAGATGTCTGGGCTGTTTCTTGTGAAATGATAGCCGTCGTAATTCTCCTGAAGCATCCGTGCCATCTCTTCCTTGCTCACCCCATTGTGCTCCGCCATCAGTTCGATGTCCTGACTCAGGGTGGTGGTGAGCTCCTCCTTGGTAATGCCGCAGATGGCAGCAAACTCTGGGTCCATGGAGATATTGCTCAGGTTGTTGATTGCGCTGAAGATGCTGAGCTGCGAGAACTTGGTGATTCCCGTGATGAAGGTGAATCTGATGTATTCATCATTAGCCTTGATTGGGGCATAAAATTCCTGTATGACGGTTCTGATTTCAGCTAGCCTGTCCTCATTATGGAGCACATCAAGAAGCGGCGCATCATATTCGTCTATGATAATGATGACCGGCTTGCCTGTTTGCTCTTTTGCCGAAATAATCAGGTTCTTGAATCTGTCTCCGGGAGTTTCACTTTCTGGATTCTTTCCCCAGATACTTTCATATTCGGAAAGTTTGTAATTGAATTTGGATTGCAAATCTTTGAGATTGCAATTCTTGAATGTGGACATGTCGAAGTGCAGGACAGGGTATTCTGTCCAGTCCTTTTCCAAACCTTCGATGGCAAGCCCCTTGAACAGGTCTTTCTCGCCAGCGAAATAGGAATGGAGGGTTGTGCTCAGCAAGGATTTTCCGAACCGACGGGGACGACTGAGAAATACATACTTGTACTTCTTGGTCAACTTGTATATCAAGTCTGTTTTATCCACGTACACGCATCCTCTATTGATGATATCGCTGAATGTCTGTATTCCCACAGGATAAATTCTTTCTGCCATAGTCTTTGCATTTTTATTCTTTGTGGCAAAGTTACGAAAAGTTTTTGAAATGAAAGCGATTTGGAAGGAAAAAATGGGGCTGGGGGATGAAAAAGTAGAAGCATTTGAAGGAATAGGGAGAATCTTTCATTTTTTCTGTAGTTGGGGTAATGCGTGTTTCCAGGATTCTTCGTATCTTTGCAACCAGAAATCATAATTAAAACTATAAGAAAATGTATATAGAGAAAATAAAGTCGCCAGCCGACTTGAAGAAGCTGGATTTGAAGGAACTGCTGGTGGTGGCTGATGAAACCAGACAGGCTGTGCTGAACCGTGTGAGCAAACATGGCGGTCATGTGGGACCGAACCTGGGATTCGTGGAGGCTACCGTGGCGCTTCACTACGTTTTTAATGCGCCAAAGGATAAGCTCGTGTTTGACGTAAGCCACCAATGTTATCCGCATAAGGTGCTCACCGGACGAGCTGCGGGATTCCTCGGCGATGTGGATGACATGAATGCCATTTCGGGCTATTCTTCTCCTGCCGAATGTCCGGAGTATGATAACTTCGAGGTGGGGCATACTTCCACTTCCGTGAGTCTTGCCACCGGTTTGCAGAAGGCGCGCGACATCAAGGGTACCGATGAGAACATCATCGCCATTATCGGCGACGGATCCCTTTCGGGCGGTGAGGCTTTCGAGGGACTGGACGAGGCTTCGGAACTCGGTACGGGCATCATCATCGTGGTGAACGACAACGAAATGTCTATCGCCGAAAATCATGGCGGAATCTATAAGAACCTGCGTGCCTTGCGCGAGAGCAACGGCACCTGCGAGCACAACTGGTTCAAGGCGTGGGGCTTTGAATACAAGTATCTGGAAGAGGGTAACGACATCGAAAAACTCATCCAGGTTTTCGAGAGCGTGAAGGATACGGATAAGCCTACCGTGGTTCACATTCACACAGAAAAAGGTCATGGATTTGCGCCAGCCGTAGCTAACAAGGAGGCTTGGCATTGGGGAATGCCTTTCAATCTGGAAGACGGTTCGCGACCAAGAAGGAATGCCGATGGAACCCTCCCGGAGGTTGCTCCAACAGAGGATTACGGTACATTATTCTCTGACTGGATGCTCAGCGAGATGAAGCAGGATAAGACCCTCATCGCCGTAACCGCCGGTACTCCTACCGCAGGTGGCTTTACTGCCGATAAGCGCCAACTGGCTGGCAAGCAGCACATCGATATGGGAATCGCCGAAGAGCAGGCAGTAGCGATGATTTCGGGAATGGCGAAGGGCGGATTGCATCCGGTATGGACCGTTTACAGCACCTTCATCCAACGTACCTACGACCAGATAGCGCAAGACCTCTGCATCAATTCCAACCCAGCCGTAATCAACGTGGTAGGAGGCGGAGTAAACTCGATGAACGACATCACCCACATCTGCCTTTTCGATATTCCGATGCTCTGCAGCATTCCGGGACTCATCTATCTGGCTCCAACCACCTGCGAGGAGTATTTCGCCATGCTCCGCTGGAGCATTCTGCAGGATAAGAAACCTATCGCCATCCGCGTGCCAAGCAATGGCGTGGTTCATACGTCCGAAGCCGTTGATGCTGAATATGGTTACGAGGCAAAGTACAAGGTGATGCACCAGGGCGAGAAGGTGGCAGTCATCGCCGCCGGTTCGTTCTATCAGAAGGGCGAGAATGTAGTCCGCCTGTTGGCTGATAAGGGTATCGATGCTACGCTCATCAATCCCCGTTATCTGAATGAGGTGGATGCCGAGACGCTGGATAGCCTGAAGGCAAACCATCAGTTGGTGGTAACCCTGGAAGATGGCTCGAAGGATGGCGGCTTCGGAGAGCGCATCGCCTCTTACTATGGCACTTCAGAAATGAAGGTAATGGTGGGCGGCATCAGAAAGGGTCTCTACGATAGATATGATGTGCAGCAGTTGCTTTCGGATAATCGCCTGCTCGATGAGCAGATAGTGGAAGACATCTTGTTAGTGATTAATGATTAGTGATTAGTAATTAATGATTGGTAATTAATTATTAATGATTAGTTATTAGTTAGTCGGCATAGTTAGTTTTTATTTAACGAGAAATCCAAGCCAGAGGGGGTGTAATTTAAACTGTGTCAAGGCTTGTTCTTAACTTTCATTCCCACTCCCTGCTGGGGGCATGCCCCCAGCAGGGAAGCCTTTTCGGCTGCAAAGTTACATAATT
>NZ_JBQKLN010000092.1:0-3948 GCF_052116205.1 Prevotella sp. Sow4_E9_plate
GGAACACTTACAGTGGCATCCATGAGTACATTTACTTCTTGTAAGGATTATGATGACGACATCAGCAACTTGCAAGGTCAGATCGACAAGCTTGCTACTGCCGATCAGCTTAAGCAGAAGGTTGAAGAGCTCCAGGCTTTGATTTCTTCTAACCAGACTGGCATCAGCTCACTTGAAACAAAGTTGGCTGAGGTTAAGGCTACTGCTGACAGCAAGGCTACTCTTGATCAGGTTAAGGACATCTTGACAGGTTATGCAACCAACGAGAGCGTTACCAAGGAGGCTAATGAGATTGTAAATGCTGCAATCAAGGCTCTCCAGGAAAAGGATATCAAAGACTTGAAGGCTTTGATTGAAACGGCTCAGGGTACTGCTGACAAGGCAGTACAGGATGCAGAAGATGCAAAGACTGAGATTCTTAAGACTTTGGATGACTATGCATTGAAGTCAGATGTTGAAACTGCTCAGGGTACTGCTAAAGACGCTTTGGCTAAGGCTATTGCTAACAAGACTGCTATCGAGAACGCACTCAAGACTCTCGGTACTGGTTTCGATGAGAAGAAAACAGTAGCAGCAGCTATCGAGACTATCAATGGTCAGTTGACAGCAAAGAATACAGGTCTTGCTGGTCTCGACGGACGTCTGTCTGTTATTGAAGCTGCATTGAAGAGTGATGAGAGTGGCGATAAGCTCACTAATCTCAAGCTTAAGATTGACAACATCGAGAACAAGTTGAAGGACATCATCGGTCAGTACTCTACAATGGTAACTGACGTTCAGTTGTTCGAGTTTGCTGCTCCTAACGCAAGCCTTTCTGCTTATAATCATGAGTTGAACTTTATTCAGGCTGCTGAGCAGAAGAATACTTTCCCTAAGGATGCAAAGGTTGCTGGCAAGCAGTTGACATTCGAGGATGGTAAGTATTATATTGGTGAGGACAGCTTGATTGTTCGTGTATCTCCAGTTGATGCTGAGTTGACAGCAAGCAATGTTTCTTTGATTAATTCTCAGGGTAAGGAGCTTAACGGTATCGTTGACGTAACTAGCGTTAGCAGATATAACGGCTTGCTCAGCACTTCTCGTGCAAACTCTGGAAATAGTGGTCTTTGGGTTGTTAAGTTCAAGGCAACAGAAATGGGTGCTAAGTTTGACGAAGCAGCAAAAGTTTCTGTTAACGGTAGTACAGTTCCAGAGAAGATTCTTTATGCTGTAGCTGTTAAGAATACCTATAACACTACAGGTGAGGAGAAGGAACTGGAAGAGGCTATTGAGTTTGCTAAAAAGCATCAGCCTAAGAAAAATAAATAAGGTAGATATCCCGTTTTATTAATCAATAAAAGAAATGATTATGAATACAATGAAATCATTATTCGCTGCGTCACTGCTTGCCATCGCATCATCTAGTGCTATGGCACAGGCTACTTACACCGACCAGAACGGTGATGAGTATACTTTCAACAAGCATTGGTTCCTGGATCTGCAGGGCGGTGCTCAGTATACACTCGGTGAGGCTAAGTTCGGTGACTTGCTTTCTCCTAACGTACAGCTGGGCTTGGGCTACCAGTTCTCTCCTGTCTTTGGTATGCGCTTGCAGGCTAACGGTTGGCAGAGCAAGGGTGGCTGGGCTGGTTTCCGTGCTCAGAAGGGCGAAACTCCTTACAACGCTCAGTATAAATATAAGTATGTGGCTCCTGGTGTTGACTTCATGTTCAACCTCAGCAACCTCTTCTGCGGTTGGAACCCTAACCGTGTGCTGAACGTTACTGCCTTCGCTGGAGCTGGCGCCAACATCGCTTGGGATAACGACGAGGTGAATGAGTTAGCTGCAACCATCAAGAACCTGAATGCCTACAACCTGGAGTATCTCTGGGATGGTACCAAGGTTCGCCCTTACGGTCGTGCTGGTATCGAGTTGGCTTTCAAGGTCAGCAAGTCTGTCAGTCTGATGATTGAGGGTAACGCCAATGTTATTTCAGACAAGTACAACTCAAAGAAGGCAGGTAATCCTGACTGGTATTTCAATGCTTTGGCTGGTCTTCGCATCAACCTGGGCAAGAGTGCTACCAAGAAGGAGAAGCCAGTAGAACCAGAACCAGCTCCTGCACCAGTTCAGAAGGTTGAGGAGCCAGCACCTGCTCCAGCACCTGTTGAGAAGAAGGTTGAAGAAATCCGTCGTGATATCTTCTTCACCATCAACTCTAACAAGATTTCTGAGAAGGAAAACAAGAAGATTCTCGAAGTCATCGACTTCCTGGTGAAGTATCCTGAGGCTAAGGTTGTTGTTACCGGTTATGCTGATAAGGGTACTGGTAATGACAGAGTGAACGACCGCATCGCTGCCAAACGTGCTGCTGCCGTTGTCTGGATGTTGGAGAAGCGCTATGGCATTCCTGCTGAGCGCATCACAGAAGAGTCAAAGGGTGCTCGTGTTCAGCCATATGCAGAGAATGACAAGAACAGAGTATCCATCATGATTGCTAAATAATATCTGGCGTTAGCCAAATATTATTTATCACTAATTCTGGATTCGGGGCAAGGCTGTAAAGCTTACCTGAATTCATGCTTTTAGCGAGGTTTCTTTTTCAAGAAGCCTCGCTTTTTTGGTTTCTTACTTTTGGAAAAGTTAGTTGTAAATTCATTCGTACATTTTTGATTCTGCCTGTTCTTCCTTTGCCAAAGAGGTGTTTTTGCAATCCACCCCGTCCCTCCTTAGCCAAGGAGGGCTCCACTTTCTCCCCAAGCCCCTCTTCCTCAGGAAGCGGGGATGTAACCGCCCTGCAGTGCTGTCTTTTTCGATCCACCCCGTCCCTCCTTAGCCAAGGAGGGCTCCACCGCTTTCCCCAAGCCCCTTTCCCCTCAGGGGACAGGGGATGTAACCGCCCTCCGGTGCTCAGAACCGCTTCGCTCTAAGGTTGGCGGGGCATCAAAGCCCTCGCCATATTCTGCGGGATGGGACCGCCTGGGGAACTTTTAAAGGTAAAAGGGTAAAAAGGTAAAAAAGTAAAAAGGTAAAAAAGTAAAAAATCTGCGTCATCTGCGCAATCTGCGTGACTTTTATAAGGTAAAATAGTAAAAGAAAGAATCTGCGGGAATCTGTGAGAACTGCGGGACTTTAGAAGGGCTGCTTATTGGATAATTGGCTGATAACTTGAAGATTTCTTGCTTTTTTCTTGGTGGTTTCAAGAAAAAAACGTACTTTTGCAACTAAAGTTAAACGTTTATAAATAAAAGATTATGGCAACATTAACTATACAAGTGGAGGACAAAAGTGTTATGGCAGGACTTAAGAAGGTACTTGAGTCAATGAAAGGTGTCGTAATTGTTCCCAATCATCAGAAAAAATCCGGTATAGAGGAAGCAATGGATGATATTCGCCATGGTAGAGTTACTGAGTATAAAAGTGCTGATGATATGTTCGAAAAGTTGGGAATATGAAATACAAAATCATAGCTACCAAACACTTTCAGAAGGATGTGAAACGTTGTAAAAAACGTAATCTTCCAATGGAAAAGCTAAAGAAGGTAATTCGCTTACTCGAAGAGACAGGACAATTACCTTCTGAATATAAACCGCATAAACTATCTGGGCAATATGCAGGAAGCTGGGAATGTCATATTATGTCTGATTGGTTGCTGATTTGGACACAAAATAATGAGGATTTGGTATTGGTAATGACTAATACCGGTTCTCATAGTGATGTCTTCTAAAAATCACCCTTACATAGTCTTTATGCCCCCTTCAGTAATCCTTGTTTAGATCGGAAACCTCAGGTACGAGAGGGTGTAACCGCCCTGCAGTGCTGTCTTTTTCGATCCACCCCGTCCCTCCTTAGCCAAGGAGGGAGCTTTTCGATCCACCCCGTCCCTCCTTAGCCAAGGAGGGCTCCACCGCTTTCCCCAAGCCCCTTTCCCCTCAGGGGACAGGGGATGTAACCGCCCTCCGGTGCTC
>NZ_JBQKLN010000093.1:0-3932 GCF_052116205.1 Prevotella sp. Sow4_E9_plate
TTCCTCCAAAAGGTGTGAGTTTTTCGAATTTTATTTGTACCTTTGCAGCGCCTTGTTACGATTTTCGCTTGTTTTCTAATTGCAACACTAAGATAAGTGAAAAATCTGACATGGCAAAATCCTAGGCAACTTATTGTTGCTCAGGAACTTATAAATAAAGTTAAATCAAAGTGTTGCGGAATTAAGGATAAATAAATCGAAATTTTATGGTCACTTATTTTGATGCATGTGAGATTCTTGAAATGCTGTCTGAAGCATCTGTAAAGGTGTTTCTGGACGGCGGTTGGGGTGTCGATGCACTTATAGGCAGAGAAACAAGAATACATAACGACATCGATCTGTTCGTAGAGAAGAAAGACTATGGTAAGGCCATATCCGTGATTACCTGGAAGGGATACAGAGAAGTTGTAATGGACTATACGACCGATAGCCATACTGTCTGGAAAGATGACAACGGAAGAATAATCGATCTGCATTGTTTCGAATATGTCGAAGATGGAATTCTATATGACGGATACACTTTCCCAAGCGAAACTTTCTCAGGTAAAGGAAATATCGGGAATATTGAGGTAACATGCATAAACCCGGAGGCACAGGTACAGTTCCATCTTGGATATGAATACGATGAAAATGATGTCCACGACGTCCTGTTATTATGCAGAACTTTCAATCTTGAGATACCGGAGCAATATAAAACTCACATCTGATTCAATATGCTATGATTACTGATAGTTATGATATTGAAACTGAACCAATGATCAATCTGTTTGATTTCTACGGCAGACGTGGAGATTTTGCAGATATATGCCTGATAATATTCTCGAAGGAGATTCATCGGCATTTACTTGATTCCTACGAATCTGAAATTATTGCAACTATGCCGGCTTGCAATGGCGATACGCATATCTATAAAACAACTTATAAAGGAGTTACGATAACTTTCTACCTGTCAGGAATAGGTTCAGCAGTAGCATCCTCTAAATGTCATCTTGCAAGCTGGCTAACTGGAGCATCAAAGTTCATTATGTTCGGTTCCTGTGGCAGTCTTGACCGTACAACCACACAAGGTAGATTTATCATACCGACACAAAGTTACAGAGGGGACGGGTGTTCATATTATTTTGCAGCACCAGCCGACTATATTGATATAGCCGCAAGCAAGGAACTTTCCATAATTTTCGACAAATTATCTGTACCATATATTACAGGTAAAATATGGACGACAGATTCGATGATCAGAGAAACAAAAGGACTTGTACGCAAACGTATGGAAGAAGGGTGCATCGCTGTAGAAATGGAATTGGCTGGAGTTCAATCTGTGTGCGACTTCTACAATTTGAAGTTGTATGCTTTTTTTGAAGCAGGTGACATTTTGGATACAAATGGATATGAAGCCAAAGGCTTGAACAATGCCAACCATAGTTTAAACAAACTTTATATCGCTTTAGAAACGGCAACCTACATCTGAAGTATATGAGAATTGTAAATTCGGATTTATCTGCGAGAAAAATGCCTGGCACAAATGTATAGTGTCAGGCATTTTTCATGCTATTTTATCTGTATCTATTTTGTGGTTGATGACTATATAGATTTAGGCCAGTATAAATGGATTTTGCTTCAGAATACAAAAGAAATAGGAACTTTTAATAGAGATGTTATTACAGTATTTGTTTAAGCCATAACACATTATGCTTCATATTATTAAATAAGTTCCTATTTAAAATAAGTTCTCATAATAATATAAACAGGAAGGTTCCTATTTTGATTATGTTATCATATGAATGTATAGAAAACGATATTATAAATAACCATCACCAGACTGGGATTGTTGATAAAATTAATCGCCAAACATACGATACAGGCATCAATAGCGTATCAATAATATCTTCAGTTGAAAAAAGGTTTATGTTTATGCCATTAAACACCAAACTTAATTTTAACTATATATATAATGACACACCGCTATTTTATGATGATAAGTTGATTAATACCAAGTTTAACTCATATAACATACAAGGAATTATCAGTACCCATTATAAGAAAGGATTTAATGGTAAGATCACAGCAGATATTATGATTAGTAATTATAAAAATCAGCTGTCTAATAATAAATTGTGTAATATCAATTATCTTGCTCTGCTTTCATATAATACAGACAAATTGTATGCTGCATTCGATGTCAGATTCAGAGATTATAGAATAAATGAAAGCCCAAGCCATAATATGTATCTGGATTTTGAATTCAGATATAATATTTCCTCTAAATTGTCTTTGTATTGTATCGGAAACGATGTCCTAAATTTAAAAGGACGAATTCAGGAGGAAGTGGTAATCAACGACTATTTTACTAATACTCGCCTAGTACATTATATGCCTGGTTATATCATGTGCGGCATAACATTAAAATATTAAGTAATCATTTTAAATACATGTAGTTATGAAAAATTTTCAACTTTTATTAGTTACAATGTTTACAGCATTGTTATCATGGCAGGCTAACGCACAAGAAATTAGCGTTGTATATTCTGCACGAATCAACACAGCATCTGAAGAGTTGTTTAAAGAGACAGGCTTGCCCGAAGATATGCGTAGAGCGCTGATTAATGCATATGGTAAGGTGGATTTTTCCTATGGCTTAACCTATGCAAATAATGAAAGCACTTTCCAAATGTTACCTTCTAATAAAAAACAAGAGATTTCATTTATGGGGCAAACAATGGATTTGAGTGCTATGACAGAGGAGCAATCAAAAAACGTTACCTACAAGAATCATCAAACCAAACAGATAATAAGTAAGACGCTATTTCTTGGTAAAGAGTTTTTAGTTACTGATACTATCGCTGTTGAACAGTTTAATATTGTCGAAAATGAAGTAAAAGAAATTCTTGGTTTTGAATGTAAAAAAGCTATATCATCTGATGGTAAAAACATAGTTTGGTATACTGAACACATTCCTGTGGCAGACGGCCCAATTAACACAAATCTACCTGGACTTATTTTGGAAGCTCATTTAGATCAATATATTTATACTGCTACCAGTATTGATGATAATACAAAACAGTCCATTGTGGTCCCAACAGGAGGCAAAAAGATGACAAATGCAGAGTTCCAAGAAATGGTTCAGAAACAAACTGAAATGATGAAACGAGGAACTGGGGTATTATAAATATTGTCTATCCATAAAACATCAAATTTCGTTTAACCAAAATATGATATTAATATGAATAAACTCATAATAAGATCAAAGATATCAGTGAACAGAAGTCCATCAGCAATGATGTAGGTCGATTTAGAGAATAATCAATAAGTTAAATAACTGTAACATTTTACAAGTAAGACACATTTTATTCACCGCTGATAAATAATTAAAATATTCTCGTTATGTATAAATTTTACATTGTGCAATTAGTACTGCTTGTAATTGCAATAACCAACCTCGCAAGAGCATTAAGAGAGAAGAGTTCGAAGGGCAAAGTGTGGGGTGTGACAATCAATACTATTGCTATCGTTCTTCTTGTATCGGCATTGATAATCGTGCTTTTGCAATAAGTTCAATAATGGCGACAGCCCCAAATGGGTATTTGCCACTTTAGTATAAAAATATACTTTTACAGCTCTACAATCAATGATGTATTTTGATTTAGAATTACGGTAAAAAGTGACCCGCCAGCAGTTCTTACTGGATGCTGACGGGTTCTATAGTGTATTTGCAACCAGTTATTACTCAATATTTTGCAAGTAATAAGTCAGAAATATGATCCTAAAATCCGCAACTATCATCCAATACACGATTAAGGGTAGATTTATGAGTCGTTAGTAGTAGCTTTCAGTAAAAAGCAACAGCACAACATCAATATGTAGCCAACATCCCCTTACCCCACGATGCGACTTGAGGTAATACGCAGATTCAAACCGGAAAGAAAGGATTCTTA
>NZ_JBQKLN010000094.1:0-3706 GCF_052116205.1 Prevotella sp. Sow4_E9_plate
ATTGTCTACTTTTGCAAATGAAAAGGAACGAAATTTGATAGATATGTGTACTTTTAAAAATATAAATAATTAATAATCATTTTTTGTGTCCACTTTGGGGAACTGCTACAATGATATGCCTAGTTGTCCCTGATTTACAACAAACTTTAACGCTGTTGCCGCTGATTTGCGACAAAAAAGTAGTATCTTTGCCCCTGATTTGAAACAAATGCGTATGTTTAGACGAAATATCATCAGTAAACTGGAGGCTTGGAAGCAAGACAAAAAGCATAAGCCTCTTATCCTGAGAGGAGCTCGACAGGTTGGCAAGACAACTGTGGTCAATGAGTTTGGCTCTCAGTTTGATAATTATCTATATTTCAATCTGGAAAGAAATGAGAATGCCAAGTTGTTTGAAATGGAGATTCCTTTAGACGACCTGGTGAATATGCTGTATGCCAGTGTCGGTAAGGTTAAGAAAGAAGGAACTACACTTGTTTTTATCGACGAGATACAGAATTCTCCTAAAACCATAGCACTTCTCAGGTATTTCTATGAACAGAGACCAGATTTGTATGTTATTGCAGCTGGCAGTCTGTTGGAGAATCTGGTGGATGTTAAAGTCAGTTTCCCTGTAGGAAGAGTACAATATCTGGCTTTGCGACCTTGTTCGTTTTCGGAATTCCTGGGAGCTATCGGCAAGAATAATCTGCTTGCCGTACTCTCGCAGAAGGCAGAATATACGGTTGCCTTCCATGAACAGTTGATGCATCTTTTTAATCAATATACCATTGTGGGAGGTATGCCTGAAGCTGTGCAGCAGTATGCTGAAACCCAGGATGTCATTGGTATCGAAGATGTTTATGAAACTCTGGTGCAAGCCTATAAGGATGATTCTGAAAAATACGTCAGAGGTAATAAGTTGACAGACGTGGTGAGGTTCATCCTCTCCTATGGTTGGGCTTTTTCGGGTGAGACCATTACGTTGGGCAACTTTGCCAATTCTGGCTATAAGTCAAGAGAGGTGGGCGAGGCTTTTAGATTGCTGGAGAAGGCTATGCTCCTGGAGTTGGTTTACCCTGTGTCTTCTACCCAGTTGCCGATTATCCCTGAGACCAAGCGAATGCCAAAACTCATCTGGTTTGATACGGGATTGGTGAACTATCAGGCGGGAATCAGAAAGGAAATCATTGGTTCCACCGACATGGTGGACAGTTGGCGTGGGCATATTGCAGAACAAATTACGGCTCAGGAGTTATTGGCTTTGGAAGATAGGGTGGGACAGCATCGCTCGTTTTGGGCAAAGCCGAATAATGGTGCAGAGGTTGATTTCATTTTTACTCATAACTCCAAGCTTTATCCGATAGAGGTAAAGAGTGGAACCAATGCCCATCTCCGTTCTCTCCAGGTATTTATGGATAGTTCTGATGTAAACATAGCCATCCGTATCTGGTCAAAGCCTTATTCTATAGATAAGGTCAAGACCATTCATGGCAAGGAGTTTACGTTGATCAATCTTCCGTTTTATCTGATAGGTAATTTGCGGAACGTATTGGATGCTGTTGTAGATGAATGAGTGGTAGATATATCGTCGATAGTCCATACATTCACCTTCATGCCCAGGTCGTGACTCTCTTTAATCCAATTCGGATTCTTGAGAAGGGCACCATCATAATAGTCAATGCCGGCTGCCTTTACCAAATCAAGGCAAGCCTTTACGCATCTGTCTTCTCTTTGGGGGTAGTCGCCCACCTTCACACGCAGCTACTTGATGGTTCCGCCCATCGAGAAGCTGAGGCTTATGCCAAGACATAAGCAGGTTGGCAGCTCGTTACCTTGGCTTTTACCAAGAAGATGTAAGTTTTCCGTTAAATATTCTATTTTCTGATAGGTATTTCGGAAAAATTGCCTATTTTTGCAATATGAATTCAAAACGAAGCAATTATGGCATTGAAATTATATCCTGTAGGAATCCAAACATTTGAGCGTATTCGAAAGGAAAACAAGCTCTATATCGACAAGACGGAATATATCTATCGAATGACACATTCTGGTGGATGTTATTTCTTCTTAAGTCGTCCACGCCGTTTCGGTAAGTCACTTTTGGTGTCCACTTTTGAGAGTTATTTCTCTGGAAAGAAAGAACTGTTTGAGGGGCTTGCCATCGAAAAGTTAGAGCAGAAATGGATGGAATATCCTGTACTGCACTTCGACATGAGTGGAGGTAAGCACATGGAGAAGGAGCAGTTGGAGGATTATCTCTCAAATCGTTTGGAGGCAGAAGAGAGAAAATGGGGGATTACCCATTCTAAAAGAGGTGCAAATGATCGTTTGACAGAATTAATTACCACCGCTTATGAAATTAGTGGCAAGCAGGTGGTCGTGCTCATCGACGAGTATGATGCGCCTATGCTCGATGTAGCTCATGAGAGAAAAACTTTGGATGAGCTTCGCAATGTGATGCGCAATTTCTATAGCCCACTCAAGATGTGTGAGCCCATGCTTCGTTTTGTCTTCCTGACTGGCATCACCAAGTTCTCGCAAGTGAGCATTTTTAGCGAGTTGAATAACATCAAAAATATTTCGCTGGATGATGAATATGCCGGAGTTTGCGGAATCACCAAGGAAGAATTGCTTACCCAGATGAGTGAGGATATAGATGTGTTGGCAGAGGCACTGGAGATGACAAGAGAGGAAACTATTGCTAAACTCAAGGAAAATTATGATGGCTATCACTTCTCACCAGCATCCCCTGATGTGTTTAATCCTTATAGCTTGCTCAACTGTTTTGATGATAAGAACTTCGGTGCTTATTGGTTCAGCTCAGGCACACCTACCTATCTTATCAACATGCTTCGCAAGTTTAAGGTCTTGCCAGCCAAGATAGGCAGGTCATTGGCTCGTTCCTCAGCTTTCGATGCACCTACGGAGAACTTGAAGACCATCACGCCTTTGCTCTATCAGAGCGGCTACATCACTATCAAGGGCTATGACAAGATGAGCCAACTCTTCACGCTCGACTTGCCTAACAAGGAAATCAAGGTGGGCTTATTTGAGAGCCTTATGCCTTATTATTTGGAAGGCATGTATGCCGAGGAGGGAGATGTGGCAATCGCCCAGATGTCTGTCTTGATTCGCCAAGGCGACATGGATGGAGCCTTGCGCTTGCTCCAGGAGTTCTTGGGCACGGTGCCTTATTGTAACAATACCAATTACGAGGGGCATTACCAGCAGGTGCTTTTCATCATCTTCACCCTCTTGACTCACTTTGTGGTGGATGTGGAGGTTCACACACCGAATGGAAGGGTGGATGTAGTGATGGAGACTGAGGATACTCTCTATCTCATCGAACTGAAACTCAACAAGAGTGCCCAGGCCGCCATGCAGCAAATCAACCTCAAGCAATATGACCAGCGTTTTGCAAGATGTGGCAAGCCGATAGTAAAAGTTGGTGTAAACTTTGATGCCAAGAAAGGGAATATTGAGGATTGGACCATAGAACCATAAATAAGAGTCCACTTTCAAAGTGGTAGCAACTCATAATAAAAAAAAGACCGAGTAACTTTTCTATTGGAAGTTGCTCGGTCTTTTTGGGTTGAAGTAGAATTAAAACTGCCTTATTCCGCCAATCGGATGCTCATAGGGCTTACGGTGATGAGGCGCTTCTTGTAGAGGTCGCCAATGGCACGCTTGTAAACCTTCTTGCTCACGTGGAAACGCTCGTAGA
>NZ_JBQKLN010000095.1:0-3469 GCF_052116205.1 Prevotella sp. Sow4_E9_plate
GCTCAAGAAAACGAGTCGCATAAAGGCTTTTGTCTTCAGATTCATCTCCGTACCTGCCAAGTGGATCATGACTGCAAGGCAATACGTGCTGAATATCTACACAGAGAACCGAGCTTATGCAAAACCCTTCAAAACAGAATTCGGATAAGAATCCTTTCTTTCCGGTTTGAATCTGCGTATTACCTCAAGTCGCATCGTGGGGTAAGGGGATGGTGGCTACATATTGATGTTGTGCTGTTGCTTTTTACTGAAAGCTGCTACTAACGACTCATAAATCTACCCTTAATCGTGTATTGGATGATAGTTGCGGATTTTAGGATTCAGATAAATTCGCAACATTTCGTTTGCTACTATTTTTGCAACTTTAAAATCGCAAATCGTAGAAAAATTAGGGTCTCTTTCAAAATAAAATGTTTCCATTGTCATTTGAATATCTTGTTTTCCTCTCAGAAAAAAGTACTTATCCAAATGCGTACTTCCCGAACGGTAGTATTTATAGAAATCAATGTTCTTATTGTAGAAATTCTCTAACTGATTCAGTTCATTGATGAAATAATTTTTCAGCACACAATCTTGTCCGTTGGGGCGCATCATTTCGATGTTATACACTTTCCTGTAATAGATTAGTTTACTAAAAAACTTGGGTTTTATTATCTTGAAAAAGAATATTTCATCCATTTCACTTTTGAACTTATAAAACGAAACTATTTCTTTCAATTCCGAGAACCCCTGTTCCAACAGCAATATTATTTGAGGAATATCTTTAATCCTGTCATTTAAATCGAGTTCATGCATCCTGATTTGATGTTCTAATTTTTCTGCAATGTTTTTTATCTTATCTTTCATTTTTATTGATTTTGAGTAAAAAAAAGGATGATATCGTCAGTTGACGACACACAAAGGCGTTCACTGAATTCCGATAGGATTCAGTGAACGCGAAGCAACAACATGTCGCTGAAAGATAATTAGTGATAGATTTGCCAGAAATACATAATACAGAATTTGTTGAAATCAACACCTAATCTTACTTATAACTTCCTTTGATTCCGTAGTCGGTATCCTGATTATTCAGCGATTTAGTACCGACAAGATGAGTTTTTCCGAAATTAAAATTCCAAGTGAGCGTGGCAACGAGAATTCGGGATGCATCGCTAAAACTTTCTCTTCGGAAAGGCGCTTGTGCATTTTTGTTTTCCATAATGGTTCGGGAAACATTCTTAAACGGATTGAACGCACCTATGCCAAAAGAAAAATTAGTCGCATTGTACCGGATAGCCAAGTAGTGATAATTACCATCCTTTATGACGGTTTCGCCGTATAACCTTTCGTCAAAAGGCTGTAGCTGGCCTATCAGCATCCATTTCTTATACATTGCCAAAACATCTGCCCTGTAATAAAAATTAGAATGGGTATGCGAATAGTTGTTCCCACGACTGTCAAAGTGGTTGAAGCCTCCTGTAACCGAAAATTGCAGGAAGTTTTTTATCATCCCTACTTTCAATGTTATCTCCGCATTATACTTATTCCAATCTTTCATGTTTTCGGGCATTGTCAGGAACACATTTCCATGTTCTCTTTTCGATTCCATGATAGGATTGTGTTTGTAGTGATGATGCAGGCTTGCATTGAAAGCGAACAACCCTTTTCTGTTTTCGTAATATAAATTATTATTCAGATTCAGGTACGGTTGAAGCAACAGATTCCCTTTCTCGGCAAGATACGAGTCAAGACGGATTTCCGTGTCGGCCAACTCCATCAGGGTTGGATTCGTTTGACTCATCTCCGCATCATACCGGATAAAAGAATTATCACTGAACCGATAGCCAACCATCGCTTTGGGTAAGAAATGGTAATAGCTTTTGGTAACAGATACATTGGAAAAATGCAGGCGATTCAGGCGAAGTCCCAAGCTATAGCTGAATTTGCCCTTACTATAAAACCACTCTGCAAAAACCGACGATTCCGCCTGATTCAAATCCGATTTGAATTCCTCGCCCTGATTAATTGTCTGCTCTGTAAACGACTGAATATGTTTTATCCCGAATTTCAAATTTCCATGGGCAAATCCTTTTTCGTATATGCCTTCGGCAATCAGTGAATATTTATCGGAAAACAGTTCCGAACGTTCGCTGTAAAGAGTATCAACATCGTTGTATTCGCAGTAATTCCGCGAAGATGCTGCGTTCGCATAACTCCCCACCACATTAGCATATATTTTCTGATTTTTGGGTAAACCATACTGGTAATACAAGTCGATGGTAGGAACATTAATTTTTTGCTGACTTCCGTCAAAAATCAACCCTTTGTCCGTGCCATTCTCTTTTAGAAAACTGTTGAAATCGTTGTGAGGCTGATTGCTCAGATTATATTTCAACTTGGCATTGAAAAAAGCCGAATCGCTCTGCTGATAGTTGTATGTCAGCGAAAAATCATGCATTTGGTACGAATAATCACCTCCGGCACTGATTTCTTCCCTCAATATAGGGGATGAATTTTCAAACTGATAACTACCTGTGCGATTTCTGTTATTCGTGTTGATGCGTTGAAACGCTGCGGTGTAGTTCAAAGCATATTCCGATTTTCCTTTGTTGAATTTGGCAAAGAAAACATCGCCCCCTGCAAGGATATTCAGCGAGTTCATCAAATCCACACCAACAACACCGCCTTTATCATCCCTTACTACCACGTAGTTGATAACTTTGGAAGCATGTCCGTATCGGATACCTGCATAATCCGAATATTCTATCCGCTTGATTTGGCGGGGTTGCAAGGTCTGAATTTCTTCCGGCGTGGTATTTACGCCGTTAATCTGCAAAATGACTTTCCCGCCGTCGGATGATGAAATCGTATTCAGCATCGGATTGATGTTCAAGCCGGGAAGCATCATTGTATTCAGCAATTGCATTCCGTTGGCAGAATGGCTGATTTGCAATTTTGTCGGGAACACAATCCGTTGGTTAATCTTGTTTATTGTGGAAGAAGCAGAAATCACCACTTCCCCAAGTAACAAAACATTTTCATTCAAATACACATCTATTTGTGCTGATTCCGTCAGATTCTGTATCAAAATCCGCTTTGTTTCAAATCCTAAACAGGATACTGACAGCACATAATTATCTGTGGGAAGATTTTCAAATTCAAATCTTCCGATAGTGTCTGTCGTTGTTCCTTTCAGAAAGACTGAATCTTGTTTGAATAGAACGACATTAGCAAACTCAACAGGTGTTTGCGTATTTTGTTGAAGTACTCTTCCTGAAACATGAATCGATTGTCCGGACACACTTAGGCCGGAATACAGGAAAAATACGATAAGATATAATAATCGAGCTTTATTAAAGTCCATACTTGTTTTCTTATAATCCTTAATTCCGCAACACTTTGATTTAACTTTATTTATAAGTTCCTGAGCAACAAAAAGTTGCTCAGGATTTTGCCATGTCAGATTTTTCACTTATCTTAGTGTTGCAAA
>NZ_JBQKLN010000096.1:0-3295 GCF_052116205.1 Prevotella sp. Sow4_E9_plate
CAGCATCGGAATCTGCTACGAGGGTGGTCTCGACGAGAAAGGCAAGCCTGCCGACACTCGCACTCCTGCCCAGAAGGAATCTCTGGAAGACCTTCTCTACAGTCTCGCCCTAGACTATCCCGGTGCCGAGATTCTTGGCCATCGTGACCTCCCCTGGGTTCGCAAGAGCTGTCCTTGCTTCGATGTCAAGGAATGGCTGAAGGAAATCGACTTCCATCTCTAGAAAGCCCGGACAGTTCCCAGAAATTCGTGTTATTCGAGTTATTCGTATTCAAAATTATCCCAGCCTGTAGCAATACAGGCTGGGATTTTTATTATCCGTGAGATCTGTGTGCAGGTGTAACAATGCTTTATGGATTAATTTCATGATAAGGATCAAAAAAGAGAATGTGAATCATTCCATTCCTTCCTACCATAAAATATACCCTAGGATTTCTTATGTTTCTGGTTCTATCTGCATGGTTATGGTTGTTCGGGTCTAGCGCAAAATGGAAGATAAGCGGATTAGCCTTGGCTATCCTTGGGTCAATCTTATCGAATATCTTCTTGATATTGCCTCTAACATCCGTACGATAGAAATGAAGCTTATATCCCGCATTATCTCGAATGTCATTGATGGTTTGCTCAGAGAACTCTCTCATGCGCTCGAAATAAAGGTTTGCCTCATTTCCCTCAAACGACTGGTCAAATCCATATCCAGTTTTCCCAAGGTCTATCTGATTATATTGCACAGAGATGCATTGGTGCTGTGAATCCGTCAAATCTTCATAAGACAGATTCTCTGTCAATCGGGCAGGAAAGTCAAAATCCCTTGTATCCTCGTAATTCAAGTCTAGCATTTCTTCCCCCTATTCCTATCGTATCTCTGCTTATAATAATCGTGCATGGTATCCAGAGAAATTTCCACGCATGAGTAATCGTATGGCATCAGACCTTCACGCTTCTCGCTCCATGGCTTTTCGCTATGCGTCAAGAGGATAAGTTGGTTCTGGGTTCGTGACCCATAGAGCATGATGACACGTTCGGTCAGAGCTATCTCTTCCTTTTCCAAGCCCATTTTATCCAACAGCTGTTTTTCCTTAACAGCTGGGTCATCGCCATCAGCGACAAAGTTACTCATCTTCAAATGGTCACACATTCCTGGCACCATATCCTTATAGATACGATAAATCTCAGGATAAACAGGACCATTTACCCAAGCCTGTGGCGCACAATCAAACAATTGATTCTCTCGCCCAAAGCCTACCATATGCCAAGCCTGCTCATAATAGAGTATCTTTTGGAGTTTCAAAGGACTAACAGTCAATCCCTTCATCAGCATAGTTATGCCGACGTAAGATGCATAGTCCTTTATATCTACAGTTCTCATATTCTTCTTTTTTAAAAATCCAATTGCAAAGTTACCCTTTTCTCCCGAAACCTCCAAGCGAAATTGAGAAAAAAGCCCGGACAGTTCCCAGATATTCGTGCTATTCGAAATATTCGTGTTAAAAATCATCCCATCCCAGCTTGTAAGTCCTAAAAAGCTTATGGGTTGGGATTTTTTCTTTGTTTATTCACATCATTTCCCCAACGCTTTCTTTACCGCCTTTACGCCAGCATCGCCTAAGACTTGCTTTACAGCCCCCTTTACAAGGCGTTTCGTTTTATTCTTTATCCTTGAAGGCAATGAAATCTTCAAACAGATATCAACAGCATCCTTTATAGTTTTTCCTTGAGAAATTAAAGTAAAGAACAAGACTCGTTTAGGATGTGCATGCGTATGTTCATTGAATCCTCCATTGTATAGATGAGCCTTATCTAAAGTCGAGTTGCGTACCGTCATATTCAGACTATCAAAGTACCCTTTACCCTTTGAGCTATTTACAAGAACCAATCCAACACCCTTATCATCGTCAAACTCGGGAGCAATCAGGTTGATTCCCCAGAAATCCGCTATTGTTAAATCACTATGGTTTACACCATTTTTACACTTGCATGCATAACATGATGGACGCAAGTAAATGTCGGAAAGAAATCCTCGCATAAAAGGATTATCGTAGTGTATATCGGACGACAAAACGGAATTTTTTCCAGCCGCTCTCTGTTTTATCTCTAAACTTAATATCCCCTATGGGGGACGTTGCGTTTAGAGAAGAAAGCAAAACGGAATTTTTTCCAGCGGTCGCCTGAAGGCGACTCTGTTCGTTGGCATCATATCCTCCATAAGTTTCTGCCAAATATCTTCTCCAAACACCTGGGCTTGGAACTCCATGACAAAGGAAATCAACAGCCAACAAATTTTGGTATTGCTTGTTACGGAGATATGTTCGCAAACCAGCTATTTGGCACGGACTTCCGACAAACAGAACTTCACGTCCCTGCTTAAGAAAGCGCTCTGCATCTTTAAAGGAATTGCCTATCTTACTCTGAAGATATTTACTACCCATCATTGGATAAACGTCCTCTATCTTCTCTGCATAAACGTGATGTACTTCCCAGCTCTCATCATATACAGCTCCAAAAACGACACCGCCCTGATTGATAACCTCTCTTGCTAAAGGAAGAAAAACACCACCAGAAGAGCTGTTCATTCGCTCCTCCTCATCTGGATTCTTCACAGCAAGCACTTCCTGTACTGGCAGTTTATCTGCATGATTCAAGATTGGACATACTTTCTCGCACAATCCACACTTGATACAAGTCTCTTCATCCACCTGCGGATACAAGAAGCCCTCAGTATCCTCTTCCAATCTGATGCATTGTTTAGGACATCGCTGTACACAAGCTGCACATCCACAACAATTTTTCTTATCTGTTATATGTATCATCACTTTGAGAATTTATGTAGCATACCAAGAGCCTTAGCCTTAACAAATACTCGCTCATTGCTTGACAAGCCCAACGTATATGCTGTTAATGAAACAGAAAGGACACATACTATTCCAACTACGAAAAATCTAATCACCGTATCTTCCATATTAAAATAGACTAAAGCTGGAAGAATTACCGAAACAGCGATTACCAAAAGTACTGGTGAATAGATATATCTTAAATAATCTCTGATTCTAATTCCAATTAAAGGACGAAGCAGGAACATTCGTACAACCTGCGTCAAAGACTCCATCATAAAGTGTACTATGAATACAGAATATGCAGGAAGTCCCAACCAAAGGCATACGTACGAAACTGGTAATATCAACAATAATGAGCCCACTTTAAAAAGGGGCATATTTTGAATCCAGCATGACCAGTGTGGTCATTCAGAGTGAAACATAGCAATCGGCTCCGCTGGTGAATATCTGTCGAGAAATCG
>NZ_JBQKLN010000097.1:0-2984 GCF_052116205.1 Prevotella sp. Sow4_E9_plate
TTTATGGGACAATGAGAACACCAAGATGAAGATGCAAACTAAAGCTATACACAAAACTACGATTTGCTTTTTTCTGTTTTTTTTCATGTTCCTTAATTCCGCAACACTATAGTTTAATATTATTTATAAGTGCCTGAGCAACAAAAAGTTGCCCAGGATTTTGCCATGTCAGAATTTTCACTTACCTTAGTGTTGCGAAAAGAAGACAAGCAAAACTCTAATATGACATGGCAAAGATACAAATTAAATCAGAGAAACTCACTCCTTTTGGGGGAATTTTTTCGATTATGGAGCAATTTGATGCTCTTTTAGCTCAAACCATAGATTCCACCTTGGGATTGTGATGCACTATGTTTGGTTATCAATATAGCGAGATTCTACGCTCTCTGATGTGCGTATATCTTTGTGGTGGCTCATGTATTGAGGATGTTACAACTCACCTGATGAAACATTTGTCTCTTCATCCAACTCTTCGCACTTGCAGCGCAGACACCATATTACGTGCTATCGAAGAACTGACTTTTAAGAGCATCACCTATAAGTCTGCTTCTGGCAAATCCTATGATTTCAATACTGCAGACAAGATGAACTGCTTACTGGTCAATGCCCTGCTTGCTACTGGTCAATTGAAATCCGGTCAAGAGTATGATTTTGACTTTGACCATCAGTTCATTGAAACAGAGAAGTATGATGCAAAACCAACCTACAAGAAGTTCTTGGGCTATAGTCCAGGTGTAGCTGTCATTAACGACATGATTGTTGGTATTGAAAATAGAGACGGCAACACAAACGTACGCTTCAACCAAAAAGAAACTTTGGAAAGAATCTTCAAGCGATTGGAGGCTTCGGAAATATATATTTCTCGTGCCCGCATGGATTGCGGCTCATGTTCGGAGGAAATCGTAGATATGGTAGAGGCTCATTGCAGGCATTTTTATATTCGTGCCAACAGATGCTCTTCTTTCTACGATTCCATGTTTGCCTTAACTGGATGGAAAACTGTTGAAATCAACGGTATTGAGTTTGAGTTGAATTCTATCCTTGTTGAGAAATGGAAAGGAAAACCGTATCGTCTTGTCATACAGAGACAAAGGCGAATAGATGGAGACCTTGACATTTGGGAAGGCGAATATACCTACAGATGTATACTGGCTAACGATTACAAGTCGAGTGCAAGAGACATCGTGGAATTCTACAATCTTCGTGGTGGCAAGGAACGCATCTTCGATGACATGAACAATGGCTTTGGCTGGAATCGATTGCCAAAATCGTTCATGGCACAGAATACTGTATTCCTGCTTATGACAGCTCTCATCAGAAACTTCTACAAAGCTATTATGCAGAGATTGAAAACCCATGAATTTGGATTGCGTGCCACCAGCAGAATCAAGACCTTTGTTTTCAAGTTCATCTCTGTTCCTGCGAAATGGATTAAGACATCACGTAGGCATGTATTGAACATTTACTCAGACAACTATGCTTATGCCAACCTGTTCAAGACAGACTTTGGTTAAAGGCCATGCTTTTCTGGTTAAACCGGCGTATTACCTCAAGTCGCTTTATGGGGTAAGGGAATTTTGTGTTTACGACGTTTCTGTTATGCCCAAGGAATATGTACAATAAAAGAATTTTGGTCGTTTTACAAGTAAATTCCCACGAAACCCTATAGGTTGCGGATTTGAGGAAAATATAATGCCACTATTGCCACGCTATAAAATAGCTAACTGATATTTAATAATTTAAGCGTTGCAATAAGGGCATTTTCTGTTGCCACCAATTGCCACCTAATGCCACGCTACGGCGAAAAACAGGACTCGTTTCTGAACAGCAGCAGTACATCCTGCAATGGTGCAAGGAACATGGTTACACCAATATGAGATTCGACCGATATACAGAAGAGGTCAACTACTGATAGCCAAAGACCATGAGGACTTGTAACCACGTACATGAGGACTCATACCCGAGACTATGAAGACTTTTACCCGACACCGCCGGGGAAAAGTGCCCAACGCCTTGGGTAAAACTGGGCAAAGCCTCGGGTTAATATCCCCGATACTTGGGAACAGACTTCAGGACATCAGCAGCACCCGAAAAGTAACACTATTAATAACCACAAGTTGATGGCAGCCGCCATTTTCGACATTTTGAAGCAGAAATTCGGCTCTTCCCTCCAGATTTCGAGTATACAGAAATTGGGCAGAGAGCTTCAGAATATTGAAGGATTGAAGAGCCAAAGAACAAGATTTAGCACTGAGTATCTGGTAGTTAGAAAAATAGTCTCTCTCCTTTTCATCTCATTCCCTCATAAAAAGAGCGTGGCAATGCGTGGCATTAGGTGGCAATAGAAATACCGCTTATTGCCACGCATTATCCACTTTTAATCAGAGAGTTAAATGTATACGTGGCAGATGTGGCAATAAAAACAGAAAACATTTTCGTGCTATAATCATAAAAGTAGGAGCAAACTTCTCTAAAGGCAGAAGATGGAAGGAGAGGTGGAAGGTGGAATAAGAATGAGATTGTTTTCATTAGATTAAGGGAAGCATAAGCAAAACTTTTTTGCTATTTTCTTGTAACTTTCCGCTCATTTTCTTTTGGAGTAACACATTTATTGTGTACCTTTGCTCCGAAATAATTATATTTGCATGCTCATTGAATTTCTTGACATAGCTCAATACATGGGGGCTACTCGCCCCCAACCCCCTCGGTGTTTTCAGGTATAGATTATTAAGCCTGAAACCCCTCAGATTTTTGCACTTCTATTGAGAACTTGCCTTTCCCTTTGACCAGCGACAGTTGGTTCTGTCCGTTCCAGAACTACTTGCAAAAAATAATCTTTCTAACTGGGAAAATATTTTTTTCCAGTTAGAAAGATGAGCCCACTTTAAAAAGGGGCATATTTTGAATCCAGCATGACCAGTGTGGTCATTCAGAGTGAAACATAGCAATCGGCTCCGCTGGTGAATATCTGTCGAGAAATCGCT
>NZ_JBQKLN010000098.1:0-2926 GCF_052116205.1 Prevotella sp. Sow4_E9_plate
GCAAGTGGGTACACCCCGAACCGAACTTTAATTAGCAAGATTTTCAAAGATCTCTCGTGCTTACAGCGTATAGCTGCTTAGCACATTATTGAATTATTAACGAACTATTGAATAGAGGAAATCAGAATCTACCACTTTAAAAGAAAGCACAGACAAAATTTGCTCCACCTTGACCAAAGGCAAATCTTTATCCTCTAAGTCTGATGCTTTAAAGCGATTCTTCATACCATAATCTGCGTCAAAAGCATACATGGGTAAACGACTTTTACCCAATGTTTTTATCTCTTCTGGAGCCTCATCTACCACACCAAGTTGTAAGGTTGTATATTCTTGCCAATTAGAGCGAATTTGAGATATTTCAAGATTTGGGAAACTATTTAAGTTATCTTCACACCATCTATCTAAATTATCATAGAAATGAAGAAAATCAATAGTCTTTAGCCCAATTTCAGTTTCGATTATAGCATCTAATTTTTGATATAAATCTGAAATCCAGCTAATAGACTGTTCTTCAAAATTCAGAGGTCCCTGATTAAAATATGACAGAAAAGACGGCATTGCCACTTCTCGTTTTTTCTTCCATTTATTTGTAATCTCTGTTTCTTCTTTTGGTAGGAATATTTTAAAATACTCCGTTTCAATGGCATTTAAGTGATCTACAATATATGTCCAATCTTCTTTAGTATAATTCACTTCCTCGCCACTCTTCGTTGTAGTTACCAACAGACCTGCAAGATAATACAATTGCCTCATTGGAGACGATAACAGGCATACTTCATCTTGAGCAAATCCCAATGAAGGATTTTCAATCAATTGAGTAAAATGTCCAAGGATAATTCGCTTATCATATTTTGTCAAGAACTGTTTAAGTTCATTGGACAATCTTTCTAACTCTTTCATATTTAACCAACAGTCTTTTCACATAAAAATCTAAGATCTTCTATCCATTTAGGAATATTTCCAGAAAAAGGATTGGATGTATATTCTACAGCTATTAAATCTTTATTATTATCAACAAATGAAGATATTACTTTTTTGTCTTCTGCAACATTTCTGCCTAGAACATTTTGCTTAAGAATGCTATAATCACCTTTTATTCTACTGTTCTTCACACCATTATTAAAAATGTAATGAGAAAAAACATCTTTTTCCTGTTCTGTACCCCTTTCTTGAATTATTTTTTGCAAGCTTTGATAAAACAAAGAAGGTTCTAAAACATCTTCTACTTCAGTAGGATTTTTTTTGTTGTCTGTACATCTTATCAAACATGCAGTCTGCTCTTCCTCTTGGTGAAGACGTCTCATTACTAAAATATTTGACTTAATATCTTCTTCCATACCAATTGTTGGGCATGATATATCTGTGTCTATCAAACAAATAATTTTTCGTTTATCACCTTTCGTTGACATTTCTCTATCAGAAAGAGGTGTCCACAAATAACTGAAGATCTTCTTTACATTTGAACATCCTCCTACAGGTATTATGTTCAAGTTCAAAGAGGACAGATAATATTCTATATATCTTTTGTCTTCATATCCTTCAACTATCACCATTGTCTGAAGTGAATTTCTGAATGCATATAATAAAGATGATGTCAAATCAAAATAGCCTTTTAGTTGTATATCATTAGGCAAATCGCCTCTCTTTTCGAAATAATTATTAAGAGAACTATATGTAGCTTTATTCAAATCGTCAATATGAATAAGACCACCATTCTTCAGTATAGGAAGAGAACCATACCAATGTGTTGTAACAAATATTTGATGGTTGTATTCCAATGCTATTTTACTAATTTTTGAGAACTGGGCATAACATTTTGATATATGCAAAGAACTCTCAGGCTCGTCTATTGCTACGATAAGCTCTCGTGATGGACTATTTTTTTGTATAAAAGCAGAAATTATATCTATGAGAATAATACGTTTTTCGCCAGAAGAAAGATCCTCTATCAATTTTTCATCTTTTTTAAAAATTCGTTTGGAATAATATGCTTCTATTATGGTATCAGACACATGACTTGCCTTCAATTTTGAACTTTGTCTGGGTGCAGGTTTGTAACTGTATCCTTCATATTCTTTTTGGATATCCCCTTCCACTGTATTGACATATGCTTCCAATATTTCATTTATCATGTCCAACAAAGACAACTTCTTAACTTTGGGTCCATGATTCCTAGAAATTCTTTTCTCATTTAATTTTTTAGAAATTTCATCCTTGAGCATTTGCATACTCATATTTTGAAGTCTAACAAAGTTACTTACCGTTGTTTCAACTGGTATATAAATATAAGCATGAAATTCTAAAATAGAATGCAACAATTTATGTAAAGCACCATCAGATGGTTTTGGATCAGTTGTAATTGAATTTTTCACTTGTTTATCAAATGTCAGAAAATTCAATAATTTATTTGTATATGATTTCCCTATAAAAACCAAATAGTTTTCATCTTCAAATCGCTTATGAGTTTTTATTGTTTCAAAAAATGACTCATAGCCTCGATAAGGCAGCATCGAAGCTGGATTGAAATTCCAAAAGAAAGTACTTATCTCTTCAAGAATATTTTTTTCCTTAGAATCCAAAATCAGATTCACTCGGTTTTTCTCTAATAAAAACAAAGCACCTACTTGAGAATCTTCTTTTGACTTTGAATCATTATTTACGATCCAATGAGCATCATTAAATAGTGTATCCAATCCTTCTAGTATTGCACTTTTTCCCACGCCATTATTACCTATGATGAGATTTAAATAGTTTGGCTCATCATCTGAAAAAGGCAAGATATTTATACCCTTATAGCACTTAAAATTTTTAAGTAATGAGCCCACTTTAAAAAGGGGCATATTTTGAATCCAGCATGACCAGTGTGGTCATTCTGAGTGAAACATAGCAATTGGCTCCGCTGGTGAATATCTGTCGAGAAATCGCT
>NZ_JBQKLN010000099.1:0-2211 GCF_052116205.1 Prevotella sp. Sow4_E9_plate
GTTTACGGCAAAAATTAATGAGAGACCAAGAAAGAAATTGAATTTCTCAACACCAAAGGAGTGCTTTTATAAAAACATTTCGTAATTTTGCACTTGCTTGTTGAATTCGCGTATATTTACTGCACTGATGTTCTTGTTAAAAGCCGTCATACGTGATTTTTCAGCAATGTTGGTGGATAATCTTTTCTTCAACAGTATGTGGCGTCATTATATGTACAAAATCTTGATGGAAAAAGGACGTGGTATATCTGAGGCAAGCTATAATAGGATAGTGACGTTCCAAAAGGAAAAAAGACAGATTGATATAGGGGACGTAAACATAGATGAAAAGGAAAAGCTGAAGCGAGTTGAGGATATCGTTTCTGATATTAAGAATAAAACTCGAGAGGATAACATTGTATTCGAATATAATTGCTTTTATGGCTTTTATAGAAATTTACTAGGTGGTATTATTATTTCATCATTATTAGTCTATTTCTGTTCTCATATATTTGGAGCTTTATTGGCAGCTGCAAATATTAATATAACTGATTATTTGTATCCAATTCTGTTAATATTATTTTGTGTATGTGTAATCTTTATGTATTACAACGATTATAAATATGCAAAGAAGATGTTTGCAGCGTATACGTCTTTTTTAGATAAAGAAAATTAATATGGCAAAGACGAGTTTGGAAGAGCAGCAGAAACTGCTAGGATACACATTTCAAAGTGGGTGGAAAGTCGTAAAAATTCATTCGACATCTGGATCTTCTACTGGTGGCGTTTATTCCATGTGCTTTGATGTTGAAAAAGATGGGCGTATTTGTTTCATGAAGGCACTTGATCTGAAACAGTATATGAGTCGTGGTATTGAGAATGGAACTGATCCTATGGCTTGTTTGAAAATAATGATTGATCAATATCAGTATGAGCGAAGCCTGTCTGAAATTTGTAAGGAAGGAAATGTTCGGAAAGTGGTTTATGTAATAGATTCTGGTCAAGAGTTTGTTTCTGTTTTTAATATGTTAGTTCCTTATCTTGTTTTTGAAATGGCAGATGATGATATTCATCATATGCTTGATGTTGCTGAAAGACTAGAATTTTCCTGGAAGATGAAATCTTTACATGATGTAGCTGTTGGTATGTATAATCTTCATAAAGTTGGTATCACACACCAAGACATCAAACCTTCTAATATTCTTCAATTCAATGATGAAACCAAAATTGGAGATTTGGGATGTTCTTCTTGTGAAGCTTTGGATAGTCCGTATAAGGATCGTTTATTTACAGGAGACCATAATTATTCACCTCCAGAGCGATCTTATAATTGGACCATCTCAGATTCTTCAAAACAGAAGTATTTGACTGACAGCTATTTGTTAGGTAGTCTTATCGTATTCTATATAACAGGTGTGAGTATGAACGCTTTGTTATATAGGTATCTTCCAGAATCATATCTTCCAGATCATTATCAAGGCGATTTGGATCCAATTCGTTCTTATCTCAACAATGCTTTTGCTTTGGCATTGGAAGAAATAAAAAAATCGATACCGGAAATACGGTTGCGAGACAGACTCCTTCAAACTATAGAGTACTTGTGTTCTCCGATTCCTGAGTATAGAGGCCATCCTAAAAATTTGTCTCTAACCCATGGAAATCCTTACAGTTTGGAACGCTTTATCTCTACACTAGACCTGATGAAGCGAGAGGCAGAGATCTTGGTTTTTAAAAAGTGATGAATTATGGATTATAGAGTAGAAACACCTCGAAGAAAGGTTCTCCCAAATTGGCGATATTATAACAATACCGTCAATTTGGGAGAACTCACTTCATTTGAAAATGTGAATCTCAGTGATGCTGATTTGTATCCTATTGATGACTATATTTCAGATTGGATTGATTCTAAGTCTGTTTATAGAGCAAGTGACTTAATAAGTGCTGCTATTACAAATAGTCAAAAAAATAACTCTCATGTAATAGAAGCCGCTAAGTTCTTGTTGTCAAAGCAGGATAGAATAAATTTGGTGCAAAAACAAACAGCAGAATACATTCTTGCCAATAATAATAAAGTGGAATGTGATAAAGATGTATTGCGCTTAAAAAATGTAGCTATAGAGAAATGAGCCCACTTTAAAAAGGGGCATATTTTGAATCCAGCATGACCAGTGTGGTCATTCTGAGTGAAACATAGCAATTGGCTCCGCTGGTGAATATCTGTCGAGAAATCGC
>NZ_JBQKLN010000100.1:0-2187 GCF_052116205.1 Prevotella sp. Sow4_E9_plate
CATCAGCGCCACACCTTTCCAATCTTTGAGGTTGTCCATGATGTCAGCAGTACCCCTACCATGCTTGTTTTTCGTATTAACCATGAAGATTGGAATGCCTGTCGCCACTGAACGATATTGAATCAAGTAATGATTTACCGTCTTATGCTTCTCGCAGTCCAATATCGGGAATGGAGAACCATCTGCGCCAAGCAGCAAACTGGACATTACTCGATCCTTCTGCAGATTGTAGAGAGGTTCTATCTTGTCGCATACACCCTGATGCCAGTCATCGACTGTTGAAGGAGCGAGTATCAAGCCATCCTGTTTCATCTTCTTTATCTGCCGGTTAAACGGCTGATGAAGGACATACTTATTACACTCTAACTGCGCCAATAACTCAGCAGACGCATAACTCTTCCAAAATACGTCCTCATAACAAGGAGACTGCAAGAGCTTCTGCATTGGATCATCCTTGCGACGAACTACAGGACGACGATATGGCTGAACAAAGTAGCGTACTTTGGCTGGCACGATAAACTCCTGCACCTTGCCTTGGTAAACAATTACATATTCATCTTCATGTCCTATATAGCCTTCAGGCCAAAGTACCTTTTCCTCCAAACGAGGCATATCCTCAGGTATAGGATTTCGCCCATGCCCCTTCTGTTCCTTCTGGCTATTCAAAAGCTTCTTTATAGCCTTGCGCTTGCGATATTCCTCACAGAATTCACGGCACTCTTGGTAACGTTTCTTTTCCTCATCAGTGAACTCAACTGATGCCATTACCTTATCATAGATGGTATCACGTTCTTCCTTACTAAAGACTACCCGCTCACGCTTTTGAGTAAATATCATTCTGACAAGAGAGGCTATCTGCTCGGTCTTAGATTTGCTTTTAGCTTCAACCTTGGCCAGTTTATCCTTGATTTCATCCGTCAAAGACTCATGCGCTTTCTTTGCCGCAAGCTGATACTTCTGCAACAGTTCCTGACCTTTGGAAGAATCCTTGTCACCAAGGGCGATGAACGCCTGCATGAACATGTCAAACATATCAGCCAAACGATTCAGCGCAGTTTTCTCGAAACGGGTTTTAGCTGCAGACATCTGCTGGCGAACCTGTTCACTTACATTTTGGGCGATTGTCTCCGCTTTCTTATCTACATCAGACTCACGCTTATCCAAAGCCTTATTACGTTCCTCCAATTCCTTGGTCTTATCTGCTAATTGAGCTTCCAACTCTTTTCTGATACGTTCTTCTGCTTCAGCAACACGGCGAGCCACCTCCTCGTCAATCAAGTCTTGACGAGTGATGCGCTCCACCTGCAGGTCATGCTCTGCATGCGCTGCCCGATCATTGGCATCGGACAACTGGTCTACGGCATTGGCATATTTCTCTGCCAAAGACGTACTTTTCCCTGTATTTTGTTGCTGTTCAAACATATCGTTTACCTTATTGTTTACCATACAAAGGTACTAAAAATTATTGAGAAAAACGAATATTTTGATTGATATTTACGCCTAAATATCAGCTATTTACGTTAATAAAAACTAATAGAAAAACTAGCTCTCCGATGGTATTTCTTCATACCATTTTTCACCCAGAATCAAGAGGGTAAATTCATCTGGGGTTAATGTTGTTGTACGATTATCATCATTAAAATGAGGCATTTGGAAACGCCCCTCGCTCAACTTTCTTACATAAAGAGTCAGTCCATCGCTCTCACGATGCAAGACCTTAGCAGTCTTGCGAGTCTTACCTATAAATATAAAGGCTTCATCTTGGGTGAGGTAACGGCCGAACTCCTCATTCACGATTCCTTGGAGTCCTTGAAACTGCTTGCGCATGTCGACTGGCTCCATGCACAAGTAGTACTTCAGGTCATCCGTCAACTGACAAACTCTAGCCATAAGCCTACACTGTTATACTAATGTAGGCTCGAAGCTGTTCGATACTGATGTCAGCAGGGAGAATTAGTGTCACACCATTGGGATAGCTTAATTTTAAATAAGGATTGCGACGGTTGCGAACTTTTGCAGACTCACGCATCTCCTTCGCCTCATTGTCGCCGATTACAACCTCGGCGAACTTTGGCTTGCTGTTTAATTGTTTCTTGCCTTGCACCATAATTTGAAAAATTTAAAATCATGGTGCAAAGGTACGAAACTTTATCTAGGCGCACAATACGGCTTTCACCGAATAGTTAC
>NZ_JBQKLN010000101.1:0-1890 GCF_052116205.1 Prevotella sp. Sow4_E9_plate
ATTATGTAACTTTGCAGCCGAAAAGGCTTCCCTGCTGGGGGCATGCCCCCAGCAGGGAGTGGGAATGAAAGTTAAGAACAAGCCTTGACACAGTTTAAATTACACCCCCTTCCTCGTCTACTATTAACAAACTATTTTTTGATAAGAAACAACGTATCGAATTCTTGCCATATAGCCATCTTTATCAAAAACAACATCTGAAGAAGTTGAAGATTCAGAAATTCCAGATATTCCTACATTTAAGACAAACCATACATTTTCTTCCTTCAACCTTTTTTGAAAAGCAAGCAACCATAATTCCACAGCATTCTTAGTAATTGTAGGTGGCAACAATATCACTACATTTTTCGCAGCATAGGATAAAACAGAAACCACATCTGACATTCTATCCCACGTGCCGATAATTTTATCACTATACTCCTCCTTTAGTTTTCGATAGTGATTTGCATCAACAAAATCAATAAAAATACAACTATTCATAATTTATTATTTATAAAGTTCAACATCAGCATTACTAGTACATATGCACTGATAACGCCCTTCTCTAATACAATCAGTAGCATCTGTGGTATCCCAAACAATATCAGTATTAATAACATCAACTATAAGAGGACACCTATAAGCACCTTTAGGAAGACCTGCATCTTTTATTTTGTTCGCACAATCTCCACAAACATAAAGTCTAGCTTTAACTGTATTCATATCTTTATCTATTTAAAAATTATGGTAAGTACTATCACTAAACCATTCGGGGGCAAATATACACATTACAGATTACCTAACAAAACTAATTATTTTTTTTAACGTACAGTTAAGATTCCGTAACAAAATGACCAACTTCAGTACAAATAAGAACCAAAAAGTCCATGGGTAAGTAAATACCACACGGACTTTTCTTTATTTTTTCTGTGTATTACTTCTCGCCATCGAAGGGTCAGCAACATACTTTTGAAGAGGATGATTAATCATCTCAGGAATCCAATAGAAGAGCTTGTTTGCTAATCGTAAAGGCTTTATGCACTTATCCTTCATCGGCTTGGCCGCTCTTTGAATTATCAAAGCAAGCTCTTCGTAGCTATAAGGCTTAAAAGCGCATAAATCTACAAGGAGTTGACTAACCTTTTCCCGAGATGCCCACTTTCCTAATTTTGCAACTCGTTCTTGGAGCCCTTTAGGAAGTTCCCTCAGTAATTCGTTACGACTATTCGGTTGGCTTTCGATCTCAAATGTACCATGCTGAGGTGGTAACCTTTCGCACTAAGGTCGTAACCTTTCTCCTAAGGATACCACCTTGGAGGTTCTTCTATAATAAGTGTTACGACCTTGCCTTTTTTTTCTCTAGGAATCCAAGATCACAGAGTTTATGAATCTCCAAGCGTACACGGGCATGAGTAATCGAAGAATCCAGCTGGCGATAAGTAGCATTATCTATCGCACCCACTTCTCTCACGAAGACTAGAGCCAACTTCTGCTCATTCATCAAGCCAAACTCGGCATATTGAGCCAACCATTCCATATTCTCCTTGCTGAGAAAATGATGGAGCAGAAGTCTTGCCGTAAACTTATTCGCTTCATGGTTCGACCAAAAGTTGGTATATAGCCGTACAACCAAAAGCTGTATAGTCGTACAACTAAAGGGTATATAGTCGTACCACCAAAAGCTGTATAGTCGTACAACTAAAGGGTATATAGTCGTACAACTAAAAGGTGTATTGTCGTACAACTAAAAGGTGTATAGTCGTACAACCAAAAGATGTATAGTTGTACAACTAAAAGGTATATAGTCGTACAACTAAAGGGTGTATAGTCGTACAACTAAAGGGTGTATAGTCGTACAACTAAAGGGTGTATAGTCGTACAACTAAAGGGTGTATAGTCGTACAACTAAAG
>NZ_JBQKLN010000102.1:0-1768 GCF_052116205.1 Prevotella sp. Sow4_E9_plate
TTTTGCCAAGTTGCACTCCATTGCTGAAACTGCTATGAAGAACGGAAATTCTAAATTCAATGCAATTCTTGCTGTAGTACAACAGTAAGACGATTACTCATGCCCATAGGGATACTGAGTAGTTACCGAAGCAGATTTTTCTGTTAAAGATGTTTAATATTGGCAAAGTTTAATAAACGGATAGCTGTTCGTATGGCTGTGAGCGATAATAATGGTTGCTCTACGCCAATCTGTTCTAAAACTCTATCGCAAAGATACGGCTTTATTCCCACACCTGTAAGCTTTTTCCGGGATTTTTTATAAGAATAGATTTGGAATAAGGCTTATGTAAGGTTTGTTTAAGCCTAACGTAACAGTTAAATGAGCCTTAAATCAACTCCGTTTAAGGCTTAAATGAAACCGGAAAGAGGCTTCTTTAAAATTGAATTAGGGCTTTTTTGAAGTCTGGGGAATTATTTTTGAAATTTCCTGCAACCTTTTGCTCCTTTCTTTCGTCTAAATGCCAGAAATACGAACAATTTAAAATAGAAGGATTATGAAAAGTATTGGTTTGAGGGTAGCTGGTGCCGCTATGTTCTTGGCTGCTGCCGGGCTTACTGCCTGCAGCTTTGATTCTACGGGTTCTACCGTGAAGGGAGAGTTGAGTTACGTGCAGGATGACTTGCGCCAGAAGCCTTTTAAGGCGATTGATGTGGAGGCTGTGGCTGACGTCTATTATACCCAGAATGATGGCGATAAATGCGATGTCCGACTGGACTACTCTGCCATCAAGGACGCAAAGTTCCTGCAGCAGATGAAGGAGAAACTAAAGGTGGTGTATCGCAACGACGAGGTGGTTATCGGATACAACGGCAGACTGACCGTGCCTGCGTCCTGCAACTCTGAAAACAAGCGACTGAAGATTTATATCACCAGTCCAGACCTGTTGAAGGTGACACAGGAGGGTACGGGATGCTTCCATGCCAAGACCATCAACAGCGACCGTTTCGCCATTGATAACGAAGGCGTAGGCTCTGTCTATATCGGAAAGATTCTTGCCAACAAGGTGACTGTAGCCAACGAGGGTGTAGGCTCCGTGAATATCGATGACGTGGCTGGAGATAACATGACGGTTGATAATGAAGGCGTAGGCTCTGTGAAGATCACGAACGTTTCCATGGGAAGTCTGAAGGTGGACAACGAGGGCGTAGGCTCTGTGAACCTGGGATTCTTCAAGGGCGGCAGCCTGAATATCCTGAACGAAGGTGTAGGAAGCGTGAAAGCCAAGGTTGATTGCCAGTCTGTCAAAGCAACATCGGAAGGAGTAGGCGGAATCAATCTGAGTGGCGTCACCCGTCAATACAGCAAGAAGAAAGACGGAGTTGGAGGAATTTCGGATAGTGGATTGACGGTAAGAAAATAACGTAAGTTGTTGAAAATCAAAATAAAAAACGGAAGAGGAAAATGCCGAAGCCAAATTGCGAAAATTTGAGCAATTCGGCTTCGGCTAAACCCTCTTATTTTTTTCTATTTTTTCTTTTATTTATTTTCTTTTTTCTCTTTTCTTCTTGCTACTTCTTCTTGTCGCTTTTTTCTTTTCTTTTTTCTTGTTTTCTTTTTTTCTTCTCACAAGAATACCGAATTTACGGTATTTAACATTTGAAAAGCATCAGAAGCGCCCGCGAATTCAACAAGCAAGTGCAAAATTACGAAATGTTTTTGTAAAAGCACTCCTTTGGTGTTGAGAAATTCAATTTCTTTCTTGGTCTCTCATTAATTTTTGCCGTAA
>NZ_JBQKLN010000103.1:0-1745 GCF_052116205.1 Prevotella sp. Sow4_E9_plate
TAACTGCATTGAGGGAGCCGTGAATATATCTAACTGAGGATTCGGATCTGTCTTTTTAAACATAGTCATTCTTTTAATTGATGGTGTAAAGATACGAAAAATATTCCAGATTACGGCATAAATCAGAGATTATTTTCGTGAAATATAAACATTTTAAACAGGCCTTACTTTTTAAAGTGGGCTCATGTTTGAAGATTATGAAGAAGTTATTGATTATATTGGGAATAGTGGTTCTGCTTGTTATAGGTGTCCTTTTCGTTCCACCTATTTATAATAGGTTCACAAAACCGTTTTTTAAGAATACGGTGGATGCTAAAGAGTAGTAGCATCAGGTGGATTGTGAGAACCTGGCGCAAGTAAGGGATTATTGCGACAGACGAGGATACAGTACGGATTACTATATCCTCGTGGATTTCTCCAAACCATCTGGCAAGAAGAGGTTCTTTATCTATGACTTGCAGCGTGGCAAAAGAGTGATGAGCAGCTATTGCATGCATGGAAGCGGTAAGGGAAATACAGCAGCCCAGCCAAAGTTCAGTAATAACCCTGGAAGCGGATGCACGAGTCTTGGAAGATATGTCATGATAGGAAAAGGTGGAATGAAGTTCAAGAACTGCGTTCGCCTTCGAGGGCTCGACAAGAGCAATTATCTGGCAGAAGCCCGTGGCATCCTGATCCATTCTGCTGGCAAGGTGACAAGATTCTCCGGTGAGAAGGAGTATATTCCGCTGGGAACAGAGAGCCGTGGCTGCTTTACTGTATCAAGGAGCTGCGTGGAGAAAGTGATGCAGATATACAAGGAATCTTCCAAGAGAAGACCTATATTGATTTATGCAAAATACAAATAAAAAAGTATATTCTATGAAGAAGTTATTATTGTTTATAGCTGGAATCTCAATCCTGTTTTTAGCAGGTTGTTCCAATGGAAATCAGAGCCATGGCAATGAAATCATGGGAGACAGCCTCCCTGCTGATCCTCCATTGGGTTATGTCATAGAGTTAAAGCCTTTGGGAAATTTCTCCCGTCAGAAGGCTGAACAGTTGAGAGAAGAACTCGTGAAGCAGTTGGGTTTCATTTTCAATAAGGTACCAATGGCTTGGGTGGAGGCATCTGTATTTGTTGGAGACAAGAAAGAAATACCTGCCTCATGTCTCTACAAACCAAGAAACAGGTATTGGGCTGGGGGGATCCTGAAAATGTTGCATGAAGAGCATGGAGGTAATGATGAAATCGTAACGATAGGTTTGACGCATCGAGACATCTCTACTTCTATTCATGGACAATACAACTATGGAATCATGGGATTGAGTTTCCGGCCTGGTGACGCCTGTGTGGTTTCAACCTTCCGATTGAAACGAAAGGATGACTTATGGAAAGTAACAATCCATGAATTCCTGCATTCTCGCGGTTTGCCGCATTGCAAGAAGGATGATTTGAAGTGCCTGATGCAAGATGCCCATGGCAAGAATACCTTCTACATGAAACATGGGTTGTGCGAGGATTGCAAGAAAACTTTGAGTAAAATGATGTAAGGAAAACGCCCTTTGTTAGAATGTTACTGCTAACAAAGGGCGGTGAGCTGATTATGCTAAATGATTTATTGTTCTAAAGTGGGGGTGTAATTTAAACAGTATCAAGGCTTGTTCTTAACTTTCATTCCCACTCCCTGCTGGGGGCATGCCCCCAGCAGGGAAGCCTTTTCGGCTGCAAAGTTACATAATTTTAAATCTATCTCCAAATTTTA
>NZ_JBQKLN010000104.1:0-1685 GCF_052116205.1 Prevotella sp. Sow4_E9_plate
ACACCTACACTCTTCAACGGGGACTTCCGTCGCCCCGCGGTGGTTTCACTGCTCCGTCTCCACGTCGCCCCATGCGGCAGTGACGGAATATTAACCGTCTCTGCCATCGCCATCGCCGTTCGGCTTAGACTTAGGACCCGACTGACCCCGGGCTGATTGGCATTGCCCGGGAAACCTTGGTCTTACAGCGGGAGGGAATCTAACCCTCCTTATCGTTACTTATTCCTACATTTGCTTTACTCACCGCTCCAGGATAACTTACGTACACCATTCGACGCTGTGAGTATGCTCCCCTACCGATACTTTCATAATTGCTATCCCGCGCCTTCGGTGTCTGCCTTATACCCGATTATTATCCATGCCCGGACCCTCGACTAGTGAGCTGTTACGCACTCTTTGAATGAATGGCTGCTTCCAAGCCAACATCCTAGCTGTCATAGGGACCAGACTTCGTTAGACTAACTCAGGCAGAACTCCGGGACCTTAGACGGCGGTCTGGATTCTTCTCCTCTCGGGGACGGACCTTAGCACCCGCCCCCTTACTGCCGGACTGCAGACCGTGAGCATTCGGAGTTCGTCAGGACTCGATAGGCGGTGAAGCCCTCTTGTCCTATCGGTCGCTCTACCTCTCACGGTGACCATCCGACGCGGCACCTAAATGCCTTTCGGGGAGTACGAGCTATCTCCAAGTTTGATTGGCCTTTCACTCCTACACTCGGCTCATCCAGAAGCTTTTCAACGCTTATTGGTGCGGACCTCCATCCCGTGTTACCGGGACTTCATCCTGGCCAAGTGTAGATCACTTGGTTTCGCGTCTACCCCCACTGACTGTGCGCCCTGTTCAGGCTCGCTTTCACTGCGGCTACGTGTCTCATGACACTCAACCTCGCCAGTGACGGTAACTCGTAGGATCATTATGCAAAAGGCACGCCGTCACATCGCAAGATGCTCCGACCGCTTGTAGGCGCATGGTTTCAGGAACTATTTCACTCCCCTGCTCGGGGTTCTTTTCACCTTTCCTTCACAGTACTCGTTCGCTATCGGTCTCACGGGAGTATTTAGCCTTACCGGATGGTCCCGGCAGATTCGCGCAGGATTCCTCGTGTCCCGCGTTACTCAGGATACCGCTATGCTGCATTTCGCTTCACATACTGGACTATCACCGTCTATGGTCACATTTTCCAAAGTGTTCTGTTCACGATTTGCATACAATGTCGCGGTCCTACAACCCCAGCCACGCCTTGCGACGCCACTGGTTTGGGCTGTTCCCCGTTCGCTCGCCACTACTGGGGGAATCATTCTTTTATTTTCTCTTCCTGCAGGTACTAAGATGTTTCAGTTCCCTGCGTTAGCTCTCTTACTTGGTAAGAGTAACCGTCCTTCAGACGGCTAGGTTGTCCCATTCGGAAATCTCCGGATCAAGGGTTATTTGCACCTACCCGAAGCTTATCGCAGCTTATCACGTCCTTCATCGCCTCCGTGAGCCTAGGCATCCGCCATACGCCCTTTCTTACTTTCTTTAAGACTGTATTCTTGTTACTCGTTTCCGAATAACGAATAAGTAGCTCATACTTTCAGCTGTATTCTAACAAAGTGAAATCTCATCTTGCGATTTGATTTACTTTAGTCTGAACTAAAGTTCATTACTTACAGTTTTGCTTGTGTCAATATGTCAAAGATCTTTT
>NZ_JBQKLN010000105.1:0-1633 GCF_052116205.1 Prevotella sp. Sow4_E9_plate
GCATCACTTTTTCGAAATATTCCCTTGTTTCCATTATCAAATTGTTTTGATTACGGATGCAAAGGTAATATATTATATAGGTACCGCCATACGGGCTAATGGTGATTTACACTTAGACATACGCATCTTCTCATTGACCATGCGATACATCTCACGTCCACTCGTTATCGCATACTGAAAGCGATTGACAATCAAGTCTGAAAGCATGCCACTCGTACTGCTGGTATGAGGAACCATGCTTGGCATGTCATACTTTGACTCATCGACAAAAGTGCAAGCACGCTGCTCTTCCCCTTCATCTTTTGGCACGAAGAAAGCGAACTCGTTGCCATCCTTGTCACGTACCCAAGCATAAAGGTAGCGGTCCTGACGTGTCATACTGATTCGGTCAAACTGATCGACAGGCCTGGTATAGCGAATGAACTCCAGTCCCATAGCCTTAAGCTTGTCCTTGTCACAATCATGAACCACAAGAACTTCAGCCTTCATAGTCTTGTAGTGGTCCGGGCGTTGGCTCAAATCCTTTTTGGGATTGGTCGCCTCTGTGTCGGTAACTTCATCTGAATCATCAGAATCGGAAGGTTGCTCACATCCATTCTCGATGTATTCCCCCTCTTCCTCATCCTTGGTCTTGCCTGTGTTTACCGACTTGTCACCAGTTTGCTTCTCATTGTTCTTGCCATGCATCTTACGCCTACGGGCTTGCAGTTCTCCAGTAAGCTTGTCAACCTGAGCCTGCAAACCGGCAATCTTACGATCTGCCTCTGCCTGTAGTTCCTTCTGCTTATTACCCAAGGCAATATTGGCATCCAGAAGTGTCTGGACTGTCTGAACCAAATCCTTTATCTGATCTAGATATTGCTTACGTTCCATATCCGATAATCCATTACTTGCCGAAGAATTGTCTACCTCCAGCAAGTAATTGGAATGCATTATCATGCGCTCTATGTCTATATGTATATCTGCCATAATATGAAACGTTTGCAGATGCAAAGATAATCATATTATGAGACTCCGCAAAACACATAAAACTTATTTAACAATCTGATATCCAGTATTTTACGCTATTTCAGAGACTTAACGTTAGCCGTAATACCACCCTATGTCAGACATGTTTGCAGTATCGCGAAACATCGAAAACAGGGCTTAACAAGCCAACCTTAAAGATTTCTACAACGCTCTGAACATCATTTACTTAACTCTATTTTACAAAAAAACGAATACGTATTTTTAGAAAATTAACTATCATTTTCGCCATCAAGCTGCTTCCTCATAGCATTTTAGCTCTATTGGACCTATGCTCTTTACAACAGGACATGAAAGCATGGCCACTAGATACTTCCACTCCAACACATAAATAGGAAGGACACCTTCAAACTCTAGACGGACAAAGCTCATGTTCCTATCAAACTTCTGATAATACATCTGACACTCATTATGCTCATGCCTGATGATCTTTACTATCTTTTGATCCTTGGAAGTAAACACGTAAGCGGTGCCATCCTCAGGGTCCTCGCCCAACGAGCGTATCACTCCACAAAGCTTGTCATAACCTCCACGCATATCCTGATAGTTGGGAATATACTTATATTTTACGGCACCATTTAAGCTAAACATAAGGCTTGAAGTTTAG
>NZ_JBQKLN010000106.1:0-1631 GCF_052116205.1 Prevotella sp. Sow4_E9_plate
TAGGGTGTCCAGTTCTCTGTTCTTAAAAACAAGCTGGAAACATCCCTGTTAATTGTTAATATTACGCTCTGATATTTAACGTTTCATGTAACGAAATAGTTCTTTGAAAATTTGTGTATCTCGTTGATTTTTAGTATCTTTGTACATAATTACAAATACTTATAATCAATGAAAAAGTTAGATTCAAAACAGCATAAAGAGACCCCTGAGGAAGAGTTAAAGCGTCTTCGTAAAAGAGTTAAGCAACTTGAAGGCAAAGAAGTGAAGAATACAAACACTATCAAAGGTCTTCGGAAAGAACTCAAAAAAAAAGACGTTCAGAAAATAACTATGACCAACGAACAAAGAGCATTACTCTCGCACCTGTTCCCGGACATAGATTCCCTCTTGTAGTAATTCAACTTTGTGTTCTTATCTATATGCGTACTGGCTGTGGCCTTCGAACTGTAGTGAAGATCTTGGAGGTATTCTCTGAAGTACTTGGTGAGAACTTCGGAAAAAGTCCATGCTACAATACGGTGGAAAACTGGATAAAGAAGTTGGGACTGTCTGTTTATCAAGATGACCAGCCATGCAAAGGCAAAAAGTTTGCCATGGTTATGGATGAGAGCATCGCTATAAACGGTCAGAAACTACTTTTGGCTCTAGCCATTCCATCAGAGCATCAAGATCGACCTGTCAAACATGAAGATGTGACAGTTTTAAACATGACGGTAGGAGCAAACTTCAAGGGTGAAGATATCGAAAACAAGATAAGCGAAGTCACTATATCTGCAGGTTCAGAACCTCAATATGTGATTAGTGACAATGCCCATAACCTTGTAAGGGGTATCTTGGACTCTGGATATGTGCATTATGCGGACATCAGTCATTCTATGGGTGTTATTCTCAAAAAGGTGTATGAAAAACAGCCTGATTTTGTTGAGCTTACAACACTTTTAGGAAAGAAAAGACTACAATACCATCTGACAAATAAAGCATATTTGCTACCACCGAACATGAGGACTATTGCTAGATTCATGAATATGTCTGAATGGGTAATCTGGGGCAACTCTATGCTTGCTTGTTACAACAAACTCCCAAAAGAAATGCAGGAAGCGTATGCTTTCATCAACGACTATGAATCTTTGTTGCAAGAACTCATGGATGCGTTGGATGCCATCAGGCATATAGAGCATATCTGTAAAAACAAAGGCTTTTCCTGCAAGACGAGTAAGGAGTGCCAGTCATACATAGTTGCTCATGTTATAGGAAATGCTTATCCTCGTCAAGCTCACCTTGGCTTGAAGATGCTGGAGTACTTCCGAAAGGAAGAAGCGCAACTTACTGAGGATATGAATATCTGCATCTCTTCAGACATCATTGAATCTACTTTTGGTATATACAAAAGCAAGAAGTCACCGAACAAGCTGTATGGCATAACTCCTTTTGCTCTAATGATACCATTATATCCAAAAGTCGTGAACGAATCCGTTACTAAAACATTTAATTTCAAAGAGCGCTTAGTGAATGTTAAACTTAAGGACATTGATGCTTGGACTACCGAGCACTTGTCCAAAAACTGGGTGACAGAACGAACCAAAACACTCAAACAAGTGAGTTAATATTGGAACATAGAACTGGACACCCTA
>NZ_JBQKLN010000107.1:0-1617 GCF_052116205.1 Prevotella sp. Sow4_E9_plate
ATTAAACAGATGGTGCGTACAAGAAGAGAAGCGAACTTTTAAGTCCTGTTCCTAAATCTTCACAGGAAATTCGTCTCTCCAGAAAGGAGGTGTTCCAGCCGCACCTTCCGGTACGGCTACCTTGTTACGACTTAGCCCCAATTACCAGTTTCGCCCTAGGCCGCTCCTTACGGTCACGGACTTTAGGCGCCCCCGGCTTTCATGGCTTGACGGGCGGTGTGTACAAGGCCCGGGAACGTATTCACCGCGCCATGGCTGATGCGCGATTACTAGCGAATCCAGCTTCGTGGGGTCGGGTTGCAGACCCCAGTCCGAACTGAGACAGGCTTTGAGGATTTGATCCCTTTTGCAAGGAACCGTCTCTCTGTACCTGCCATTGTAACACGTGTGTAGCCCCGGACGTAAGGGCCGTGCTGATTTGACGTCATCCCCACCTTCCTCACACCTTACGGTGGCAGTGTCCCCAGAGTGCCCAGCATGACCTGATGGCAACTAAGGAGAGGGGTTGCGCTCGTTATGGCACTTAAGCCGACACCTCACGGCACGAGCTGACGACAACCATGCAGCACCTTCACAGAGGCCCCGAAGGGCGTCATTGTCTCCAAATCCTTCCTCTGCAATTCAAGCCCGGGTAAGGTTCCTCGCGTATCATCGAATTAAACCACATGTTCCTCCGCTTGTGCGGGCCCCCGTCAATTCCTTTGAGTTTCACCGTTGCCGGCGTACTCCCCAGGTGGGATGCTTAATGCTTTCGCTTGGCCGCTGACCTATTCAGGCCAACAGCGGGCATCCATCGTTTACCGTGCGGACTACCAGGGTATCTAATCCTGTTCGATACCCGCACTTTCGAGCTTCAGCGTCAGTTGCGCTCCAGTGAGCTGCCTTCGCAATCGGAGTTCTTCGTGATATCTAAGCATTTCACCGCTACACCACGAATTCCGCCCACTTTGTGCGTACTCAAGGAAACCAGTTCGCGCTGCAGTGCAGACGTTGAGCGTCTACATTTCACAACACGCTTAATCTCCGGCCTACGCTCCCTTTAAACCCAATAAATCCGGATAACGCCCGGACCTTCCGTATTACCGCGGCTGCTGGCACGGAATTAGCCGGTCCTTATTCATAAGGTACATGCAAAAAGTCTCACGAGACTCACTTTATTCCCTTATAAAAGCAGTTTACAACCCATAGGGCCGTCGTCCTGCACGCTACTTGGCTGGTTCAGGCTCTCGCCCATTGACCAATATTCCTCACTGCTGCCTCCCGTAGGAGTTTGGACCGTGTCTCAGTTCCAATGTGGGGGACCTTCCTCTCAGAACCCCTACTGATCGTTGCCTTGGTGGGCCGTTACCCCGCCAACAAGCTAATCAGACGCATCCCCATCCATCACCGATAAATCTTTAATCCCTTTCAGATGTCGTCTAGAGATATCATCGGGTATTAGTCTTACTTTCGCAAGGTTATCCCCAAGTGGTGGGCAGGTTGGATACGCGTTACTCACCCGTGCGCCGGTCGACGCCCATCAAAAGCAAGCTTTCGATGTCGTTTCCCCTCGACTTGCATGTGTTAAGCCTGTAGCTAGCGTTCATCCTGAGCCAGGATCAAACTCTCCATTGTAAA
>NZ_JBQKLN010000108.1:0-1596 GCF_052116205.1 Prevotella sp. Sow4_E9_plate
CCTTAATTCCGCAACACTTTGATTTAACTTTATTTATAAGTTCCTGAGCAACAAAAAGTTGCTCAGGATTTTGCCATGTCAGATTTTTCACTTATCTTAGTGTTGCAAATCAAAACAAGCGTAAATCGTAACAAGACATGGCAAAGGTACAAATAAAATCTGAAAAACTCACACCTTTTGGAGGAATTTTTTCAATCATGGAGCAATTTGACTCCATGCTTTCACCTATTATCGACCAGACACTTGGTCAGAGATGCCGCAGTATCATCGGATACCAGTACAGCGAAATTATTCGTTCTCTGATGAGCGTATACTTCTGTGGCGGTTCATGCGTGGAGGATGTAACATCGCATCTGATGCGTCATCTCTCGTATCATCCGACCTTGCGCACATGCAGCTCTGATACCATCCTCAGAGCCATCAAGGAACTGACACAGGAAAACATCTCATATACTTCCGATAAGGGCAAGACCTATGATTTCAATACGGCAGACAAGCTCAACGCCTTGCTTATAAAAGCCTTGGTTTCCACTGGTGAACTGAATGAGGTGGAAACCTACGATGTTGATTTCGACCATCAGTTCCTTGAAACAGAGAAGTATGATGCAAAACCGACATACAAGAAGTTCCTCGGCTACAGACCTGGCGTATATGTCATCGGTGACATGATTGTCTATGTCGAGAACAGCGATGGCAACACAAATGTGCGCTTTTATCAGGCTGAGACCCACAAGAGATTCTTTGCCCTACTGGAAGCCAACAGCATCCGTGTGAATCGCTTCAGAGCCGACTGTGGTTCGTGCTCGAAGGAAATTGTCAGTGAGATAGAGAAGCATTGCACGCACTTCTACATCCGCGCCAACAGATGCAGTTCGCTCTACGATGACTTGTTTTCACTGAGGGGATGGAAGACGGAGGAAATCAACGGCATCCAGTTTGAACTCAATTCCATTCTCGTTGAGAAATGGGAAGGCAAGTGCTATCGTCTTGTCATCCAGAGACAAAGACGCAACAGTGGCGACCTTGACCTGTGGGAAGGCGAATACACTTACCGTTGTATTCTGACCAACGATTACAAGTCATCGACAAGGGACATTGTTGAATTCTACAATCTGCGTGGCGGCAAGGAACGTATCTTTGACGACATGAACAACGGATTCGGTTGGAGCAGGCTCCCCAAGTCGTTCATGGCGGAGAATACTGTCTTTCTTCTGCTTACTGCATTGATACACAATTTCTACAAGACCATCATGAGCAGGCTTGACACCAAGGCTTTTGGGCTCAAGAAAACGAGTCGCATAAAGGCTTTTGTCTTCAGATTCATCTCCGTACCTGCCAAGTGGATCATGACAGCAAGGCAATACGTGCTGAATATCTACACAGAGAACCGCGCTTATGCAAAACCCTTCAAAACTGGATTCGGATAAAATCCGTTCCTTATGGTTTTAATCTGCGTATTACCTCAAGTCGCATTGTGGGGGAAGGGGAAGGTGTGCAAAAATCGGACAAAATTCACGCTCATACTATCATGATGCATAGTGTTCAAGCTCTTTACTGCAATTGAGATTGCCATTGAGATTGCTTGCGGATTTGAGG
>NZ_JBQKLN010000109.1:0-1545 GCF_052116205.1 Prevotella sp. Sow4_E9_plate
ACGTCCTCATCGACTCAATCATTAAAAAGTTTGTAAGGATGAAGAAAATCAGCAAAATCAAGTTTATGCTTTATTAACGAGAAGTTTTCTATAGGGGTGCTGAGTAGTTACCTGCTTCGTTTGAAATAATTACACTATATTTGCACCGTCTAATTGATGGCTAAAGCCCGAAGAGCTAACTAGTTAACTCCTAAAAGTAAGCAAAAATAACTTTGCTAGGCAAATTTAGTAAAAGATTTTAGGCAAAATGATAAAGATTTTAAGCAAAATGATAAAGATTTTAGGCAAAATGATAAAGATTAATTGAACAAAAAGAATCATAAAGTAAGAAATTACAATTTAAACTTAAATAGATATGAAAGTATTCAATTCTAAACTTGCTGCTATAGGTTTGGCAGCATTCGTTTTCGCATCATGTAGCGACAGCTCTTCGGATCCTGCCACTCCTATCACCTCTGGTACCGTCCCTTCTGAGATTACCAAGATTGGACTTACACAGACTGATGCTGCACAGTTGGCAGCTAGCGTTACCAACTACAAGCGCAGCAGCTCTAACAAGGCAAGAACTCGTGCAATTGACGAGACCTTGTTCAATGGACTTACCCAAATGCCAAATGTTCCATCAAATGAAGATGCAGTACAGCTGAACGCTGCAAAGGATTTGTCAAACGAGAAATACAAGACCAGAAACGGAAAGACTTACGACTTCTCCAACAACACCCTCCAGAACGCTACCCTCTTCGTTGTCGGTAATAATTCACTCTGCTCTCCCATCCTATCGATAGATGGGAGAGCAAACCTTATTCAAAACTTTACCAGCTCATCAAAAAAGCCAGCTAAAGCTAACTTTAAGGTTATCCGCTAAATATCAATCAATAAATAACATTTAAAAGAAAGATAAAATGAAAGCATTAAATATCAAACTTGCAACATTCAGCTTTGCAGCATTGCTTCTCGCATCTTGTAGTGATAGCAATAGCGACGCCCCAAATAACAACAATGGAGAAAAAAGCATTGTTGGTAAAGAGGTCGTTTCTATTACTAATGCAGAAGAGTTGGCGGCAAGAGTTATTAATTATAACACCAATTTTTCAACAAGAGCCAGAACAAGAGCAAATATTAGTGAGCCTCAGGTTACACAATTAACAATGCCTGCAGCTCCAACAGCAAAAGGTACAACTGTAGAAGGAAACATAGATAAGCCAGGTGACTATATTGTTAAAAGCAACGTAACAGCAGCGCTTGCAAACATCAGCAACACAAACATTTACATTACAAACGAAGGTGAGCTTACTATAAATAGTCATTGGGGTATTGGCGAGAATGTGAATATTTATGTTCTTAATGGTGGCAAATTGCACTATCAGTCAGGCAATATCGACTACAACATCTATGTATACAGAGATGCTACATTCGATACAGATAAATCCAATATTGAGCCCACTTTAAAAAGTAAGGCCTGTTTAAAATGTTTATATTTCACGAAAATAATCTCTGCTTTATGCTGTTATCTGGAATATTTTTCGTATCTTTACACCATCAATT
>NZ_JBQKLN010000110.1:0-1501 GCF_052116205.1 Prevotella sp. Sow4_E9_plate
TCTTTATAAAAGTGAACATTATTCTTTATTTTTCTCATTTCCAGCCATTTTCTTCCGTTCTGTGACGAACTTCGGTGTTGCATTAGCCTCTCGCTTCCCAAAAGTGTCCTTTCTTGGAAGCTCCCCTTTATAAAACCTCTTCCTGTAATTATTTGGCGTATCATAGCCGATAGCATAACATGGTCTTTTCTCATTGTAATAATCCACGTATGCGTCCAAGGCCTCCTCGAACTCCTCTCTTGAATTACATGTCTCAATCTTGAAGTCTATGAACAATTCCTCTTTTATCCATCCGTTGAGGGATTCGTTCACAGGGTTGTCTGTAGGCTTTCCTGCCCTGGACATAGACCTCACAATCAACGTGTCCTTTATCAGCTCATTATAGGCGAGTGAAGCATACACGCTACCTTGGTCCGTATGAAGAACAGTTGGCTCATCTGTGCCCTTCAACAGGTTGATGACATCATTTAGCCCATCAATGTACTGGTCTCTATGTCCACGTCTCTCAGCCACATGCCACGTTAGGATTTCTTTCGTAAAGACATCGAAATACATGGTCAACTCAAAGAAGAACCAAGAGTATTTGATGACTGTCATGTCAGAGACGATAACTTGTCGAGGTCTGTCTACCGTGTCCCACGTGGAATAAATGAGGTTGGGGTACTTATCCTTTACCTTACGTGGTTTGTAATGTATCTTGTGTCTCGTTTGTGACTGAATACCAAGATATTGGAAGCATTTATAAGAGAAATTGTCGCTGATACTCAACTGTAAATTGATTCTTATGTACGCCGCCACCCACCTGTAGCCATGTGTAGGGTGTTCCGAGTGTATGTCCTCAACCACACCCACCATGAACTCACGATTGATCTCACGGGATGAAGGCTCTCTTCTAAGCCACTTGTAATACCCCGACCGACTTACTCCCATCATCTTGCAGATATCCTTGACAGGATACTCGTGCGATAGCATGTCCACTATTTTGAACTCTTCATTTTTAAACGAACATACTCCGTTTGCCCATCCTCGTTCTGCCTCACCAGATATTTTTTTTTGAGCCGTTCATTCTCAATACGCAAGCGTAGGATTTCTCGCTTATACCCCTCCTTGGTTTTGTCAATGCCCTCAGGAAGTATGTTCCCAATCTCAGCATCAGCACGAGCCAACCCCTCTATGCCTGCTTCTTCATATTGCTTCAGCCACTTCTTAAAAGAAGTTTCCGAGACATTGTTTGCCCTGCAGAAATCACCGAGCTTAACTTTGGAGTTTCCCTTGAACTTACGAATCAAGAACTCCTTTTCCAATGGATTTAAATGCTTTGCCATAAAAAGTTTCCTTTCTGGTGAATACTTGACGATAAGATAACCGTGCTTCGGCAAGTTGTGTGCCCTTACGTTCGGGCTACGCCCTCTCTACAGGGCACACAACTCTATCTGCTTGCAAAGGTAATCATTTTCCATCAGTTTTCCACCTTTCTGTGTCTACTTTTTGAGGGGCAGCA
>NZ_JBQKLN010000111.1:0-1410 GCF_052116205.1 Prevotella sp. Sow4_E9_plate
ACGCAACTGCTGAGCTGCTTTCTTGTAATCAATTTCTAAGTTGTCCATAATATAAAAACTGTGTTAAACTACTTTTATTGTAGCTTGACACAGTTTAGTTTACACTCTCGCTATAATCAATAGTTACGACATCTTAAACTATTAATTAAGATGATTATTTCCTTGATTCCGCAATAATAACTCCACGAAATCTTACGATAAGGGCTTATCCTTGGAAGGCTCATCAATAAGCAATTAGTATCAAGAACTATCTTTCTCATTTGCCAGAGGTACGTAAATGTTCAGTACCCCAGCTCTCTATGGTATCAAGAGTTATACTTCCATTATCGCACAACTCATCAATCCCCTCATCAACCTTCTTTGCAAAGTATTGAGAGAGAACATTTTCAAGATTATCTAATTCCTGTGGAGTCTTGATATAAGACATCATTTGAAGAATCTTCATCTGAGCAGGGTTAAATACAGTCTGTTCCATTCTATTTGAATTAAACGTTCAACTTTGCCGCCAAAATTACGCTTTTTTCTTGAAACCACCAAGAAAATCACAAGAAATCTGCAAGTTATCAGCAAATTACCACAAAATCAACCGTAAACTATTAACTGTAAACTATAAACTGCTATTCCCATGCAGTCCCAGTCCGCACAACATGGCGAGGGCTTTGATGCCCCGCCAACCTTATAGCGTATATGATTAATTGTTATACAAATGAAAAAATACTTTTTAGTCAACAACAGAAAGAATATCTTCTGGCGATATACCCATTCTTGTTATAGCCGAGATTTTGTGTCCACCATTTGCATTTAACGAATGACCACAATGATAAAGCGTATCATCAATGACAAGCCAGCGGTCATGTGACTCTTTGCTCCATTTTCTGATATCAATATGAGCATCAGGGAACAACCTATCATGCTCCTCCATCAATCGTTGCATTCCCTGACCGACACCTACTGTATAGATAATTGCTTCCACTCCAGATTTTCTAATGTTCAGAAAGTCAAGAGTCTAGGCTGATACATAAGCATCAATAACAATTACACGATGATTTGCCGAACTAACTAAATTTTCCAATGCCACACGTGCCGTATAGAAGTCCCCCTCAAAGAAAACCATTTCTGCAGGAGGTGTAGATGTACGAATAAAGAAGTCAAGCTGCTCCTGTTGTTCTGCCTGTTTGTCTTCAATTCGTGTCATACGCAGACTATGCTCTTCCAATCGAGAATCAAACTGTCGCTGCATCGCCAACAATTGTTGATTTACAGAATAACCTTTTAACAAGTAATTCTTGAGGACACGAGTTCGCGAATTCAACAAGCAAGTGCAAAATTACGAAATGTTTTTATAAAAGCACTCCTTTGGTGTTGAGAAATTCAATTTCTTTCTTGGTCTCTCATTAATTTTTGCCGTAA
>NZ_JBQKLN010000113.1:0-1309 GCF_052116205.1 Prevotella sp. Sow4_E9_plate
CTGTGCCAAGGTATCCTTGTAGTCACGACTCGCCGAGACAAACAGTCTTCTAACGTGCGACCAGCAACATACATGAGTACAGTCCTTCAACTTATTGAAGTAAAGGTATGCAGCATAGGCATCGGTCATCAACGTGCCCTTGAAGTCACCAAGAAACTCCTTGATAACCTCTTTCTTACGACTGCCATACAGATAATAGCAGACCTTGGTGGTCAAGTTGACAATGACCCACATATATCGTTTCTTATAATGCACCTCACCATTGGCATCCGTCACCTTGGTGTCAACCCAGGACTCATCACAATAAATCGTTGAGCCAGGTTTCAATAGCCATTGTTTGATGGTCTCCTGACAATTCTCCAAGAACTCTGCCCCATGTCGCAACCAGTTGAAAATAGTAGACTTAGACATACGCATCTTCTCATTAACCATGCGATACATCTCACGTCCACTCGTTATCGCATACTGAAAGCGATTGACAATCAAGTCTGAAAGCATGCTACTCGTACTGCTGGTATGAGGAACCATGCTTGGCATGTCATACTTTGACTCATCGACAAAAGTGCAAGCACGCTGCTCTACCCCTTCATCTTTTGGCACGAAGAAAGCGAACTCGTTGCCGTCCTTGTCACGTACCCAAGCATAAAGGTAGCGGTCCTGACGTGTCATACTGATTCGGTCAAACTGATCGACAGGTCTGGTATAGCGAATGAACTCCAATCCCATAGCCTTAAGCTTGTCCTTGTCACAATCATGAACCACAAGAACTTCAGCCTTCATGGTCTTGTAGTGGTCAGGGCGTTGGCTCAAATCCTTTTTGGGATTGGTCGCCTCTGTGTCGGTAACTTCGTCTGAATCATCAGAATCGGAAGGTTGCTCACATCCATTCTCGATGTATTCCCCCTCTTCCTCATCCTTGGTCTTGCCTGTATTTACCGACTTGTCACCAGTTTGCTTCTCATTGTTCTTGCCATGCATCTTACGCCTGCGGGCTTGCAGTTCTCCTGTAAGCTTGTCAACCTGATCCTGCAAAACGGCAATCTTACGGTCAGACTCAGCCTGTAGTTCCTTCTGCTTATTACCCAAGGCAATATTGGCATCCAGAAGTGTCTGGACAGTCTGAACCAATTCCTTTATCTGATCTAGATATTGCTTACGTTCCATATCCGATAATCCATCACTTGCCGAAGATTTCCCCACCTCCAGCAAGTAATTGGAATGCATTATCATGCGCTCTATGTCTATATGTATATCTGCCATAATATGAAACGTTTGCAGATGCAAAGATAATCATATTATGAGACTCCGC
>NZ_JBQKLN010000114.1:0-1290 GCF_052116205.1 Prevotella sp. Sow4_E9_plate
CTCTGTATTACCTTGCTCAATCTGCTGTTTGAGCAAGCCAACAAGCTGTTTGGACTTGGCAAGGTCATTGCTAGCTTTAGTCAACATTGACTTATACGTAGCAAGCTGCATCTCTATATTACTCTTGTTATTTATCATGTTTACAAAGGTACTAAATTTCTGCGACATATACAACTATTTCTTGTTAAGAAAAGTTATATAACCACTTGTTTTTCAGAAGCTTACAAGATTTCAAAAACAACTTTTCCTCGTATTCCTTGTTTTTCTTTTCCAAAGCTTCTTTTGCTGTCAGAAGAGATTTGCGCTCTCTCAATAGGGCAAGCAGTGCTTCCTGCTTGCCCAAAATATACTCTTGTATCTCTACCATCGCATCCATGATTTCAACCTGACGCAGATTCATTCGAGAAATTTCCTCTCGAATCGCCTTTTCATCAGATGAACCTTGCTGTAATGAGACTTGAAGCTCTGCAACACGAGATTGCATACGCTTCAGTTCTGCATGCATGGATGGTATCAAACTCTTAATATCAGTATTCATAATATGATTTCCGTTTGTACGGATGTTGATAGCAACAGTATCAATGTCTCACGGCTTATCTTATGACAGCGAGCTGCCTCCAAGAAGCGAGGCTTGAGAAACTTACCATCATCAAACCACTTTTGGTATAAGACAAAACCATTGATATCATAATGTAATATTTTAACCTTGCGGTAATCCTTGGAATAGAAGATGAAGGCTTCATCATAACTATAAGGATCATGCTGCATTTTTTCACGGATGATTCCTGCCAAGCCCTCACGACCATTGCGCATATCAGTGGGTGTGGAACTCAAATAATAAGTTGTTCGAGAAGTGAAGTTCAGCATAGCTATGACATTTTACGCAGCAGTTCTGCAACTGCAAACAGGTTAGTACACTTGATTTCCATCTCATCACCAGTCGGAGACTTCAAAATCAGTCTCTCAACTTGCCAACCTGCAGGAGTTTGTTGCTCGGGAACAAAATTCTCCTCAACTGTCAAAGCGATAAACTCACCTTCGCCTAGCTTCTTGTTTTCATTTGGTTGAAGCTTATTTGAACGATATGATTTCTTAAACTCAATGAGCCAGTCATAATCCACTGCCTCATCCTTACAATACTTGCGCAAGCTACGACCTTTACGATTTTGGTTGTAATCCTGCATCACTTTTTCGAAATATTCCCTTGTTTCCATTATCAAATTGTTTTGATTACGGATGCAAAGGTAATATATTATATAGGTACCGCCATACGGGCTAATGGTGATTTAC
>NZ_JBQKLN010000115.1:0-1141 GCF_052116205.1 Prevotella sp. Sow4_E9_plate
TCAATGCTTCGTTCACATCACTAAATGTTGCCAAGGTAACTATGAAGGAGATGGGAATGGAATATTCTATGTCTTCATTCAAGTCACTGATGACCAACATTTATCTGGTGAGACGAATTTTTAAAGCATGCGGGTACATCCCGAACCGAACTTTAATTAGCAAGATTTTCAAAGATCTCTCGTGCTTACAGCGTATAGCTGCTTAGCACATTATTGAATTATTAACGAACTATTGCAGTATACATCTGTAGGTATATTCGCCTTCCCAAATGTCAAGGTCTCCCTCTATTCGCCTTTGTCTCTGTATGACAAGACGATACGGTTTTCCTTTCCATTTCTCAACAAGGATGGAATTCAGCTCAAATTCAATACCGTTGATTTCAACAGTTTTCCATCCAGTCAAGGCAAACATGGAATCGTAGAAGGAAGAGCATCTGTTGGCACGAATATAAAAATGCCTGCAATGGGCCTCTACCATATCTACGATTTCCTCCGAGCATGAGCCGCAATCCATGCGGGCACGGGATATATATACTTCTGATGCCTCCAGTCGCTTGAAGATTCTTTCCAAAGTCTCTCTTTGGTTGAAGCGCACGTTTGTGTTGCCGTCTCTATTTTCAATACCGACAATCATGTCGTTAATGACTGCCACACCTGGACTATAGCCCAGGAACTTCTTGTAGGTTGGTTTTGCATCATGCTTCTCTGTTTCAATGAACTGATGGTCAAAGTCAAAATCATACTCTTGACCGGATTTCAATTGACCAGTAGCAAGCAGGGCTTTGATCAATAAGCAGTTCATCTTGTCTGCAGTATTGAAATCATAGGAGTTGCCAGAAGCAGATTTATAGGTGATGTTCTTACAAGTCAGTTCTTCGATAGCACGCAATATGGTGTCTGCGCTGCAAGTGCGAAGAGTTGGATGAAGAGACAAATGTTTCATCAAGTGAGTTGTAACATCCTCAATACATGAGCCGCCACAAAGATATACGCACATCAGAGAGCGTAGAATTTCGCTATATTGATAACCAAACATAGTGCATCTCAATCCCAAGGTGGAATCTATGGTTTGAGCTAAAAGAGCATCAAATTGCTCCATAATAGAAAAAATTCCTCCAAAAGGAGTGAGTTTCTCAGATTT
>NZ_JBQKLN010000116.1:0-1082 GCF_052116205.1 Prevotella sp. Sow4_E9_plate
TAAAAGCACTCCTTTGGTGTTGAGAAATTCAATTTCTTTCTTGGTCTCTCATTAATTTTTGCCGTAAACTTTGTTATTTTCTGCTGACTGAAGTTTGAAAACGCAGCAGACTTAGGAATGTACTGCCTAACGAGTCCGTTTGCATTCTCAATAGCACCCTTTTGCCATGAGGAATATGGATCAGCAAAATACACTGGTACACCAAGAGATTTACTGATTATCTCATGTGCCGCAAATTCCACCCCATTGTCTGTTGTTATGGTCTTTATTTTTCCCTTGAATGGCATAAGTAGCTGCTTTACAGTCTCTGCCAATTTCTTAGCATTCTTTCCGTGCTTCAACTTTCTCATAAACAACATATTTGTTTGCTTTTCAACCAATGTGACAATTGCTCCACAATTACCCTTTCCAACGATTGTATCCATCTCAAAATCACCAAATCGCACTCCATCAACCTCTTTGGGTCTTTCACTGATACTCACACGATTAGGTATGACAATACGTTTGCCACCTACAGGTCTTGCACGATGCTTCAATCTGTGACGGCAATTTTTATATAAAGAGCCTCCCTCTTTTTTGTCTTTCCTGATGATGCGATAGATACTCTCCGTAGAGATGCGCTTGCCTTCTTTGGCAAGGTAGCCAGATATCTGTTCTGGGGACCATTGCTTCTCTTTTAGTAGGCGCAAAGCCTCTTCCCTTACTTCTTGGGAGATGCGACGATTGCCTGGAGTTCTGCGCTTTTTGCGGCGGGCATTGGCTTCTGCTGTTTCCCAGTTGTAATGGTTACGACTACCACTATTTCGCTTTAATTCGCGATAAATGGTGGATAAATCTACATTTATTGCCTTGGCAATATCTTTTTTACTCATTTTCTTTTGGAGTAACACATTTATTGTGTACCTTTGCTCCGAAATAATTTGTTTGTACATAGCAATGCAAATATAATTATTTCTGGGGAGACAGCGGTCTCCCCGTTTTATTTTATTGCATTGCTCATTGAATTTCTTGACATAGCTCAATACATGGGGGCTACTCGCCCCCAAACCCCTCGGTGTTTTCAGGTATAGATTATTAAGCCT
>NZ_JBQKLN010000117.1:0-1072 GCF_052116205.1 Prevotella sp. Sow4_E9_plate
AGCAAGTATCCTCAGAGTATCATCAAGGGTAATCCTTTGATGCCATCCTTCTGTAGGTTCTATCTGGAGTCGAAGTTTGCCTATCATCTCTCCGAAAACCGCTTGTTGGATATGTTGTCACAGATGGGTATGAAGGTAGCTCAGTCAACCTTGAACGGTTGGATGCAGCAAATCATGACTTATCTTCGTGAACGCTTGGGGCCTGTGATGCTCGAGCGTATCCGTCAGTGTGTCTATACCCAGAATGACGAGTCAAGAATCGTGGTTCGCAGTCGTGAGAGTAAGGAAGATAAGTTTAAGTACAATGTGGAGTACATCCATGCTGCCCTCTCCATGGAAGCCAAGCTTTGTGTGATGGAATATAAGGAGGGTAGCCGTAGTCACAGTGTGCAGGAAGATGCCATCTTCAAGGACTCTTGTATAAGGGTATTTACTGCAGACAGAGCAGTCTTGTATGAGACAATTGAAAAGGATTTGGAGGAAATGGGACTGGTGCGTACAGCTTGCTGGTTCCATGCCCGCCATCGCTTCGTGGATGCTTATATCTCTGACCATCGTGTGCGTGTAATCATCTTGATGATGAACTACCTCTTCCAGATAGAGCGAGAGTCGAAGATACGCAAGCATACAGCTAAGCAGCGACGCCGATTTAGACTTAAGTACAGTGCATCGATTGTTGGCAAGTTGATGAAGTTGTTGAAGAAGATCAAGCTTGATTCTTCTTATGGTGCAATGGTTCAGCGAGCAGTCAACTATGTACTTGATGACGAGAAGGCCTTCAAGGTGTTCTTGCAGGATGGTCGTGTCGAGATGCATAACAATGCGGTCGAACGAATGTTCCGCCACTTGGCTATGGGTAGGCGAAACTGGATGCATACCGGTAGCCATTTAGGTGCGGAAAACATAGCTTTTATGTTCTCACTTTTTGAGAGCTGCAAGTTGAATGACATTAATTTTGGCGATTATATAGAAGATATACTCACCCGACTGATGGAGGGGGAGCAAGACTTCATGTCCCTAATCCCATGTAATTATAACTCGAACAAAAAGGTGAATGTCAAGGCTGCCTAAT
>NZ_JBQKLN010000118.1:0-960 GCF_052116205.1 Prevotella sp. Sow4_E9_plate
GGCTGCCGTGGATTGCATCGACCATGACCTGACCGACCAGACAGCTTCCGTCATCCGATTGTGCTATCGGGAAGGAATGTCGTATAAGGATACGGCGGATGAACTGGGCATCAGTATCTCGGCTGTGAACAAGCATATCGTGAAAGGTTTGCGAACGCTCAGAGAAAAGTTGAATGGAAAATAATCCGCCAGTCGTTCCGACAAGATAGTCTTTGCCGCAAGAAAGTCCTCCGCCAGGTGTTCCGACGGATTTGCAATCCGTCGTTAAAAAAGGTTCGACCTCTTTATTTTGCGGATTTGCAATCCGCTTATACAATAACCCTAAAATGAAGAAAGGAAAAGAAAATGAAACATGAATTATCTGACATAAATCCTCAGAAGATGGATTCTCAGAAATGGGATATGCTCCTCGATCTCCTGGAGCATCCTGAAAAGTATTCCGAAACCCAAAAGGATGAACTCCTGGGCGATGAGGAAGTGAACGAACTCTATCAGCAGTTGGTAGAGACCCGACAGTCTCTGGATTTCGCCAAGCCGAAGGAAGGGATGAAGATGCCTTCGATTGATGCAGAATGGGAGAAGCTGAAAGACGAGATGAAGCTGAAAGAAAAGCAGCAGAAAGAAGAGATGAGTCAGAATGCAAAAACCCAGCAAACCGCCAAGTTGTTTCCTCTCTGGAGCCCGATGAGAAAGGTGGCTGCCGTTGCAGCCGTCCTTGTCGTTTCCGGCATCACCTTTGCTGCCATTCATCTGGTAACCCGTTCTCATCAGGCATCAGATAAGAACAATACCGAACTCGTGTCAACCCATAAGGATTCTATCCAGCAGGTTTCTGCTCCTCAGAAATCCAACATAGAAGAAAAGACAGATTCTGCAAGTCTTGCCCAGTTCCCATTGGTTTACGAAAACGCTGAGCTTCAGAATATACTGACTCCTATAGCCGGGCATTTCCATCTCCAG
>NZ_JBQKLN010000119.1:0-935 GCF_052116205.1 Prevotella sp. Sow4_E9_plate
AAGTGGGTACACCCCGAACCGAACTTTAATTAGCAAGATTTTCAAAGATCTCTCGTGCTTACAGCGTATAGCTGCTTAGCACATTATTGAATTATTAACGAACTATTGGTTTATCATTTTGGTGCATCTCTAAAAGATTTAGGCAAGCGTTGGTTTTCTGTCGATATTGTAACAGAACATACAGCAGATGATTTTATTTCGCGCCTGTAAAAGGCAGAATGTTTAAAAAACATCCTCATTCGAGTGACGACAAGTGCAGATCGATACTGCAATGAGGAACAAAAATGGTGGTCCCAATCAGCAAGCTATAGCAAATTGTAGCCATCCCCCCCAACCAGCAAGCTATAGTAAGGCGGTCCTATCCCGCAAAATCTGGCGAAGGCCTTTGATGCCCCGCCAACCTTAGAGCGTAGCGGTTCTGAGCACCGAGCAGGGCGGTTTCCTTCTTCTTCCCTGAGGGGAGAAGACCGAGATGAGAGGTGGAGTCTTCTTTAATGGTAAAGAAGGATGGGATGATCTTAGAAAGACTCCTTCCTTAACGGTAAGGAAGGTTTCTGTCCCCTGTAAGGGGAACCGAAAGGGTCGCAAAGACTATTGAAGGTAGGTTTTCGAAAATCTTATCATGTCCCTAATCACATGTAATTATAACTCGAACAAAATGGTGAATGTCAAGGCTGCCTAATTGGCAGCTCTGGCAATACCAATTAATAACATGTTTTTTGAAAAATGTTGGATGTGCTAACTGCTGAAAATCAGTAGTTACGTTCTAACGGTGATTTGCGTTGGAGTAAATTTTAATAAAAACAATGATACTATCTGCATTACTGAGCCCACTTTAAAAAGTAAGGACTGTTTAAAATGTTTATATTTCACGAAAATAATCTCTGCTTTATGCTGTTATCTGGAATATTTTTCGTATCTTTACACCATCAATT
>NZ_JBQKLN010000120.1:0-933 GCF_052116205.1 Prevotella sp. Sow4_E9_plate
AGCAAGTGGGTACACCCCGAACCGAACTTTAATTAGCAAGATTTTCAAAGATCTCTCGTGCTTACAGCGTATAGCTGCTTAGCACATTATTGAATTATTAACGAACTATTGCTTTAAACAAGCCACTGGCATTTGTACCAGTCAAGGTTATTGAGCCTACTCCGTTGTTTTGATTTTCATAAGTTCCAGTACAATTGATATAGCCATGATTTGCTAAGAAAATGTGGCTATCTGCACATTGGTAAATGTTTGGAGCCTCGATATAATTGACATATGCTCTAGCAGTATTGCTATTAATTTTGAACAAACTTTTGGTTACAATTCCACATGCATAGAAATCTGTAGTGCCCGCTAGTATTAATGTGTTGGCTTTGAAAGTACCTGCAAAATTAACCTTACCATTTATTGTAATGTCTTTATTGCTTAAGTCTAGTCCATTTTCTCCTTGCACATTTGTAGTACTTCCTTGATTGTTATAGAAGTCCCCACATTTTAAATCTCCACCAATGTAAACATTAGCGCTTTCTGTGTTAGTGCTATATTTGTTGTTTGAAATGTCAACATTTCCTCCGATATAAACTTCTGAACCAAATTCCAAATTTTGTGCCTTAAGATTTTTTCCTATGTAGACAGAACCTGCGGTTTTGAAGTCGTTTTTCAAAGTCAAGTTCCCCTTAAATGTAGAATTGCTTCCCCATCCTGGAGCAAATTTTGATCCATTATAATTTCCACCGATGTAGAAATTACCTTTATTGTTTATAATATCTGTGCTCGTTGTCCAGTCGCCTTCGATGTATATTCCTTTGTTATCAGATATATAAATATTGAGCCCACTTTAAAAAGGGGCATATTTTGAATCCAGCATGACCAGTGTGGTCATTCTGAGTGAAACATAGCAATCGGCTCCGCTGGTGAATATCTGTCGAGAAATCG
>NZ_JBQKLN010000121.1:0-891 GCF_052116205.1 Prevotella sp. Sow4_E9_plate
TATCGCCAGTACGGCAAGGAAAGCATCGACAACGTGAAAGAGAATCCTTATCGCCTTGCAGATGATATTTGGGGTATCGGATTTAAAACCGCTGATGGTATTGCCTCTAAGATGGGCTACGAGAAAAACGATTTGAGACGTTGCAAAAGTGGTATAGGTTACACTTTGAATGAACTTTCCAACGAAGGACATGTATATGCTATAGAAGAGCAGCTTATAGAAGCTGCCAAGAAACTGCTTGAAGCAGACGAAGAACCTATCAGACAAGCCATTTCAGAGATGATTGCTTCGGAAGATCTCATCCGTGAGAATGAAGCTATATATCTGCCTCCATTCTATCATTCTGAACGTGGAACGGCAAAGAAACTCTTGACCTTAATAAAAAGTCAAGGAGCAAATAACCTCGGATTAAAGGCTGATATTAAAGCCATTGAAAAGGTCTCTGGTATAGAATATGACGAGGTTCAGATTGCTGCCATCCAACAAGCGGTTCGCTCGAAAGTGATGGTACTGACTGGCGGTCCTGGGACAGGTAAGACCACAACTACGCAAGGTATTATTACTGCGTATAAAACGGCAGGAATGAGGATTTTGCTTGCAGCACCTACTGGCCGTGCGTCCAAGCGAATGAGCGAAGCTACCAATATGGAAGCCAAGACCATTCATAGACTATTGGAGTTTAATCCACAAGATGGTTACAAACGAAATGAGGAGAACCCACTGGAAGGTGATGCGCTGATTGTGGATGAGTGTTCTATGATTGACATCATATTGATGTATAATCTAATGAAGGCTATTCCCGAACACATGCGCTTAGTGCTTGTGGGTGATATTGACCAGTTGCCAAGTGTTGGAGCTGGCAATGTTTTGCGTGACATTATTGACTCCGAG
>NZ_JBQKLN010000122.1:0-885 GCF_052116205.1 Prevotella sp. Sow4_E9_plate
AGTGTATTCGCCTTCCCACAGGTCAAGGTCGCCACTGTTGCGTCTTTGTCTCTGGATGACAAGACGATAGCACTTGCCTTCCCATTTCTCAACGAGAATGGAATTGAGTTCGAACTGGATGCCGTTAATCTCCTCCGTCTTCCATCCTCTCAGAGCAAAGATGTCATTGTAGAGCGAACTGCATCGGTTGGCACGGATGTAGAAATGTTTGCAATGCTTCTCTATCTCACTGACGATTTCCTTCGAGCAGGAACCGCAGTCTGCCCTGAAGCGATTTACACGGATGTTCTGGGATTCCAGAAGAGCGAAGAATCTCTTATGGGTGTCTGCCTGATGAAAACGCACATTCGTGTTACCATCGCTGTTCTCGATATAGACTATCTTGTCACCGATAACATATACGCCAGGCCTGTAGCCGAGGAACTTTTTGTAGGTCGGTTTTGCATCATACTTCTCCGTTTCAAGGAACTGATGGTCAAAGTCAACATCGTATTCCTCAATTTCCTTCAACTCGCCTGTAGAAACCAAAGCGTTTATAAGCAATGTGTTGAGTTTGTCTGCAGTATTGAAATCATAGGTCTTGCCTTGGTCGGAAGTATAGGAGATGTTTTCCTGTGTCAGTTCCTTGATGGCTCTGAGGATGGTATCAGAGCTGCATGTACGAAGGGTAGGATGATACGAGAGATGGCGCATCAGTTGTGACGTTACATCTTCCACGCATGAGCCGCCACAGAAATAAACGCTCATCAGCGAACGGACTATCTCGCTGAACTGATATCCGAAGATACTGCTGCATCTCTGACCCAGTGTTGAGTCGATAACGGGTGAAAGCATGGAGTCAAATTTCTCCATGATTGAAAAAATTCCTCCAAAAGGTGTGAGTTT
>NZ_JBQKLN010000123.1:0-858 GCF_052116205.1 Prevotella sp. Sow4_E9_plate
CAGAACCAGACGTAATTGTAAAGCACGAACCCGTCTATTGTAAATGTTGTGGTCGGCTCTTGATTGATATACCATGCCAGAAGATCCGTAAGACACAAATTGTTGATATCAAGGTGGTCGTAGAGACCTGCGAGGAACAGTATTACGAGAAGGTCTGTGAATGCGGTTGCGTAAACAACTGCGAAGCTCCCAACTGTCGTATCAAGTATGGTGACAACCTCCGTGCACTGGTGACATACCTTAATGTAGTGCAGTGTATTCCGTTCAAAAGGATTGCAGAACTTATATCCGACCTGTCCGGCCAGAATATAAGTGAGGGAACAGTGCAGAACATACTCAAAGAGAATAGCGGCAAGGCAGACTGTGCATATGAGGAAATACGCAAGAGGCTGGAAACAGCGTCTGTCGTAGGAGCCGATGAAACTGGTGCTACGGTAGGAAAGCATCTGCATTGGAACTGGATATTCCAGAACGACCTGCTTACATACGTGTTCCAGTCAGAATCGCGAGGTCAGAAGGCCATAGATTCCAAGTTTCCAAAGGGACTTCCCTATTCGACACTTGTGACTGACAGACATCAGAGCTACTTCAGGATGAATGTTAAGGACCATCAGGTCTGCCTGGCTCATCTTCTTAGGAATGCAGAGTATCTGAACGAACTGGATCCAAACCAGAACTGGTCACGGAGATTCATCCATCTGATAGAACACTCTATAAATCTCAGAAGAGAGGACAACATTACCTCTAGAAAGATAAAGGTACTGAAGACAAAGATGAAGAACCTCTTGGGTGAAAGCCTCACGCATTTAGATAACGAGTTTGAGAAATTCAAGAGGGGTATCCTTAAAGTCAAAGACT
>NZ_JBQKLN010000124.1:0-778 GCF_052116205.1 Prevotella sp. Sow4_E9_plate
GTGATGGTTACTCCGGCTATGATTGGCTGAAGAAGATAAATGGTCGTATATTGTGTCGCTGTGTCGTTCATGCCCGAAGACCAATGGAACGTGCCTTGAAGGAAAATCCTAATCTTGCAAAGATAGGTATCCTCTTCTACCAGAACATTAACCTGATTGAGGAAATGATAAAGGAGAAGAAACTTGAGGGCGAGGAGAAGGCACAGTTCAGGAAGGACCATGCTGAGCCACTATGGGAGGACTTCAAGCTATGGGCTGCAAGTGCCATCTTAGATGTGCCAAAAGACAGCAATATATATCAGGCATTGAACTATATGTTGCGCAACTATACAGAGTTGACCAATTATATAGACATCCCAGATATGCCATTGGACAATAATGATACCGAACGCCTGATCCGTGACATGGTGATGGGTAAGAAGGCTTATTTGTTCTGCCGTGACTTGGATGCTTGTAAACGTGCAGCAATGATGTACTCCTTGTTTGGAGCATGTAAGGTGCTAGATAAAAATCCTGAGCGTTGGCTTTGTTATGTGTTGAAGCACATAGATTCTACGCCTGAGGATAAGTATTATACTCTTCTTCCTGAGTTCTGGGAAGATGAGGAACAATAAAAATGAATTTAATATTTAGTCAAATTAAGTTATAACCTCCATTAGCTTGTGCTGATGGAGGGCTAAATTGCGTATTCTTGTCTCAAAATTAGAAAAATGATGCCGCCGTGCAAAGGTACAACATTATTTTGAGATTTGCAATACGGAGTTGAGCGGATACTTAC
>NZ_JBQKLN010000125.1:0-745 GCF_052116205.1 Prevotella sp. Sow4_E9_plate
CCTTCTGTGAAAGATAGAAAAGAACCAAGAAAACTAAGTACTTGTTCTTTTACTGCGTTAAAGTCGAATTTTTCTTTTCTGCTTAATACTGGGAGTAGATGGGCACGAACTTGCGAGAAGGAAAGTTTTTCTATGTGCTTGATGTTTTTGATATCAAGTGTAACCTCCTCTGCTTTGCAACTGGAACCGACAGCCAAGTAGAAAACGAGAATTTTACGGAGAAGAGCTCTTTCTTCCATTGTTTCAAATAGATTCGCCTGTATCATACCATACACGTCATAAATGTCTCGTACAGCAGCTCTACTGATAAGTGCGTTGAGCTTGCTGGCAAAGAGTTCCATCGGTGCGAGGGCACAAACCCTTATGTCTCCAAGAAAGTCGATACTGATTGTACGTTCTTCCATTGGCAGTACGTGGCAACGGTCACTATAATTAATTTCTATCTTAATGTTGTCCGGATTTCCTCCTGCGTTTATATATCCAAATACCCACGAGTCCAGTGTATGTGGACTTTTAGAGCCAGGCTTTAGAACATATCCCTCGTTGGACATATAAGCAAGAATCTCGTTATTTATACTTTGTCTTGCTTTAATCATTTCTTCTCTACTGCAATTCTTGGCAAAATCTAAGTCGATGTCAACAGATAGTCGTGGCATCTGAAAAACGGTGAGATTGATAGCTGTTCCGCCTTTTAATACAAGTGAATCGTGTAGAAATTCATTCTGGTTGAAATATTGTAAAATTT
>NZ_JBQKLN010000126.1:0-729 GCF_052116205.1 Prevotella sp. Sow4_E9_plate
CCACCTCCAGCAAGTAATTGGAATGCATTATCATGCGCTCTATGTCTATATGTATATCTGCCATAATATGAAACGTTTGCAGATGCAAAGATAATCATATTATGAGACTCCACAAAACGCATAAAACTTATTTAACAATCTAATATTCAGTATTTTACGCTATTTTAGAGACTTAACGTTAGTCGTAATACCACCCTATGTCAGACATGTTTGCAGTATCGCAAAACATCGAAAACAGGGCTTAACAAGACAACCTTAAAGCTTTCTATAACAATCTGAATATCATTTACTTAACTCTATTTTACCCAAAAAACGAATACGTTTTTTCAGAAAATTAACTATCATTTTCGCCATCAAGCTGCTTCCTCATAGCATTTTAGCTCTATTGGACCTATGCTTTTTACAACAGGGCATGAAAGCATAGCCACTAGATACTTCCACTCCAACACATAAATTGGAAGGACACCTTCAAACTCTAGACGGACAAAACTCATGTTCTTGTCAAACTTCTGATAATACATCTGACACTCATTATGTTCATGTCTGATGATCTTTACTATCTTTTGATCCTTGGAAGTAAACACGTAAGCGGTGCCATCCTCTGGATCTTCGCCCAAAGAGCGTATCACTCCACAAAGCTTGTCATAACCTCCACGCATATCCTGATAGTTGGGAATATACTTATATTTTACGGCACCATTTAAGCTAAACATAAGGCTTGAAGTTTAG
>NZ_JBQKLN010000127.1:0-710 GCF_052116205.1 Prevotella sp. Sow4_E9_plate
CACAAGCGTCACAATTTGTTGCGCATATATCAGCGGTAGTATATTCTTTATTAATCAATACTGCGTTAAATTAATATTTAATCGTCTGTAAATCAATAACTTATATTAAGAAATGCTTATGAAAACTTAACTGTAAAAAGTTGGTCAAGTCGCTGATTTTCAGTAACTTTGTAGATCACGACAAATACAATATTACATGAATACAGGACTTGACCAATATATGGATATCTTTAAAGATGCAGTTGAAGATTCAGCTGCAAAGATAACAAAAAGTTTCGAGAAAATACTCATCGAGGTGATAATTTTGTTCATGGTAATACCAAGAAAGATAAATTTCACCCAAATGGGGAGGTATGGCTTGCATGTTGAGCAAACCTATCGCAACGCATTCGGCTTGAAAAAGTCGAAGTGCATTGATTGGCTCAAACTTAATGTCTCACTTGCCAAGCGCTTCTTTGGTAAACAGGGAAGATGGGCTATTGCCATTGATCCCAACTACATCAGCAAAGCTGGCAAGAAAACTCCACATATCGGTCGTTTTTGGTCTGGATGTGCACAGTCTGTTAAACATGGTCTCGAAATCATGGGTATTGGACTCATTGATATTGATACCAAAGACTGCATGATGTTAAGAGCCCACCAGTCGCTAAGTAATAAAGAACTGAGTCTTAGAAACAAGACTATGGTAGATTTCTATATCAGCGTCATTA
>NZ_JBQKLN010000128.1:0-706 GCF_052116205.1 Prevotella sp. Sow4_E9_plate
CTCTGAGGATCAGAGCCTGGTACATTAAAGCGTGCTATCTTGTATTCCTTACAATAAACCTCTTGTTTCTGATAGAAGAACAGACGGACTACCCACATGTCCTTCTTACCCTTACGTATGATAACCTTTGCATTCTCAGGAAGATCAGATTTATCTATACCGAAGGACTTCAAGACCCTAGCTGTTGTTGTATAACGCTTGCGAGGGAGTTGACTATCTGATTCCTGCTTTTCTTTTTCTGTTTTCTTAGGCAGTTTTACAGCTGGTTGCTCTGGGGCTGAAGATGCCTTAGACTCTTCAGCCTTATGCTTTTCATCCAACGCCTCGTCAGCAGCATCACTGATTTTCTTTTTCAATCCATCAAGCCCCAACTCATTGACCTCAGCATCGGATGTATCCAATACACCATTCAAGAGCTTGGTCAAATCTGAGTTATGAGCAAACTTCCTATGAAGGAGAACCTCGATGATAGTTTTATAATCAACCTGAGCCTTGTCTGCTATATCCAACAAGGCATTTGCCTTTTCATAATCATCTGCCTTGGAATGAAGTCGAGATACCTCTGCCCGTAAATCTGAGTTATCAGATTCCGCTTGGGTCAAAGCCACCTCCAACACATAGATACGAGCATTTGCATCTGATAAATCTTCGCTTAACATAGAGATACGCTCGTTTGCCTTGTCAAGTTCCTCCGACAACTCTGTAT
>NZ_JBQKLN010000129.1:0-681 GCF_052116205.1 Prevotella sp. Sow4_E9_plate
GCATACCTTTACTTCAATAAGTTGAAGGACTGTACTCATGTATGTTGCTGGTCGCACGTTAGAAGACTGTTTGTCTCGGCGAGTCGTGACTACAAGGATACCTTGGCACAGGCATTCATAGACTTGATCGGTATATTATATAAGGTCGAAGTTGAAAATCAAGTGTTGGGTCGCACAGAAAAAGAGATAGTCAAGCATCGAGGTGAGGAATCCCTACCAGTTTTACACGACCTCTATCAGCAAGCGACGGCACTGTTGAAACAGTTTGAGAAAAACAAGATTAAGCTCTCTGCTAAGTTACAACAAGCCTTGACATATATGACCAAGCATTGGGAAGAGCTGATGGCATATACTAAGATAGGCAGCGTCTTGATAGACAACAACTGTTGTGAACGCGCAGTCCGCCCATTCACAAATCTCCGAAAGAACTTCGGTGGATTTAGCAGTGAGCAGGGTGCCAGAGTCACAGCAACCTTCCTTACTTTCGTTGAAACCTGCAAGCTAATGGCAATGGCTCCACTGGATTTCTTCAGGGGATTCTTTGACATGATTGTAGCTGGAAGAAGGGATTATGCCTTGATGACAGAGGCACTTTTAGTTAAACCTGTTTAAAAATCAGAAAAGTCCAATTTCTTAAAATACTCTGTATCCCCAGTAAACACTGGGGATGGAGTTGTATTG
>NZ_JBQKLN010000130.1:0-673 GCF_052116205.1 Prevotella sp. Sow4_E9_plate
CATATCATCTGTTACGGTAGCTTCTACATATTCAAACTCTACTTCAGCAACATCATCGCCATCTCGCTGTATTACATTAGGGATGATTCCTGCAGCCAAAGCGTTTGCCATGTCTTTTGGATCTTGATAACCCTTGTCGGCAACAACTTCTACTATTTCATGTTCCAAATCATTCTTGGCCTCAGTCAGTGTTTCCGTAATTTCGCCATGATCAGTAGGATTGGTGGTAACATTGTAGGTGGCTATCAGATGACTGTCTGCCTCGACGGCTGTCTGTACATTATAGCCAACGTTAAAACCGTCATTGAACTTCATCAACTTAGAATCAGGATCTGTGAGTGAAAGTTGTTTCTCTCCACTTTCCTCCAGTTGATTACGATATTCTTTGTAATCCGCCTGACGCTTCTGAACCACCTCCAGATTAAGCTCGGTTTCATCCCTGCCAAGCTTACGTTCATCATCGAAGTCGTTCTTTTCCAAATCCTCCAAGTACTGACGCTCATGCGCTTCAAGACGGGCAATACGATCATCAAGCTTATTGAGAGTAAAGTTGTTATCCTTGGAATTTACAGCCTTGAACTTACTACCATCAATAGATAAGTAAGAATGGCTGAAGAGTCCAAAGGAATCCAACTGCTTATTCAATGATTTAAAAACTTTCTTGATAGGCTTC
>NZ_JBQKLN010000131.1:0-664 GCF_052116205.1 Prevotella sp. Sow4_E9_plate
AGTGTGCCTTACGAGAACAATGCCAGTGAGCGGGGAGTTAGGAAAATCAAGATAAAGCAGAAAGTCAGCGGTTGCTTCCGAACAGACGGCGGTGCCGATGATTTTGCCAAGCTGCACTCCATCGCTGAAACTGCTATGAAGAACGGAAATTCTAAATTCAATGCAATTCTTGCTGTAGTACAACAGTAAGACGATTACTCATGCCCATAGGGGTGCTGAGTAGTTACAATAAATGAGAAGTTGCTGAATATGACTCAAACTGTTGGTCAAACTGTTGGTCAAACTGTTGGTCAAAGTGTGGCCTATCAGAAAAAACATGCCTAATTATTAAACATGACTTTCAGAAAAAGTAATATATATAATAAGGTACGTGTATATAATAAGGTATATGGAAAAGAAATTGTTGACAAAAAAGCATAAGTTGTTAATTCAAGTTTCGCAAGTTCAGAAGTTAATGAAGTTAAAGGAGTTATCGCTCCCTACGGTCGCTGAGGAGTTAAGACAATAGTCTTTTTGTCGTAGTTTTTAAGCAGCAAGACATACGTCTTAACTCCTGAGCCCACTTTAAAAAGGGGCATATTTTGAATCCAGCATGACCAGTGTGGTCATTCTGAGTGAAACATAGCAATTGGCTCCGCTGGTGAATATCTGTCGAGAAATCGCT
>NZ_JBQKLN010000132.1:0-652 GCF_052116205.1 Prevotella sp. Sow4_E9_plate
ACTCAAATGACAGGGTGAGACTCGTTTATCTGGATAAGAATGGTGAAAACAAACACCCTCCGCTTACCCAATATCTCATCAATACCCTGATTCCTGAAGAAGAGATAGTGAACTTTGGCATTAGAAACCTGATGATTGCCCGACCTGTAATCAGCATGATGGGCGTTGGCGGTACTCTTATTGCACAAGCCAATCAGGATATTGCCAATGGTAAGATTCATAACTTCTTTACCCCGTATGACAATCTTGGTATGGATAATCCGATGTCAGGAGTCTATGTGCAGGCTTTCAACGAGGCTTTCGGAACCAACGACAGGGCTGTTTATATCTCCGAACCTAAGGGAGATGAGAATGTAAGATGGAGCAAGGAGAATGGATTCAGATATCCGCTGGTAATATTCTGTCATGGATACCTGGGCAACTGGCAACTCTATCAGGGTATCTGGAAGGATCTGAACAACTGCATCGTGCTGAGCATCGGTACTCGCAGCATGAGCGGTATCTTCACAAATCATGATATCAATGAGATTTTCAGCTATTACATACCTTCCCTGGAGCGAATGGGCTATCACATCGACCACCGTCAGATTCATCTGATGGGGCTTTCAAATGGAGGTAGTGCGATAGTGGCAACCATGCACTCATCCCATGC
>NZ_JBQKLN010000133.1:0-638 GCF_052116205.1 Prevotella sp. Sow4_E9_plate
ATCCATATCGATATTAAAATCGAAATTATTAAACAACGAGGTATGTTTAATACTATAGCTTCCTCCTGTTTGAACTATCCCATTTTTTAGGATAGTTGCCCTTTTGGGCAATTCTCTATAGCTATAAAAGAAAGAAACATGTCAGAATATATTGATTTTATCACTTATCAAGACGATGCAATAATCCAACGCCCCTTACGTTATTACAGAAGACGAGGACAACCGCATCCACAACCGAAGGGAGACCTTCATCAGGGAAACAGGCACCATTAAAACGGTACTCATCACGATGATCACCTCCTATGGACTTGCGCCGGGCGGCTATTCTGATGACATCCAATGCCAGCTGACGATGGCAGATTTATTCAGATAAAAGCCGACCTCTCAAAAATGGTAAAATACCACGTTTTAGCACGAAAATGCAGATTTTGAGTGTTTACAAAGGTTAAATATGTTAAATCTTCAACCCCTAAAAATGGGGGTTTGTAAAGATAAGAGACATACAAAATGAATGAAATCAAGTGAAACCAAGTGAAAATACGAAAATCGTAAGTAGCTGATAATAAGCATTCTTTTCATTCAGAAAGAAAGCGGCTCACAAATAGCGCGTTAACTCTTAACCGATTGAGAATCAATGA
>NZ_JBQKLN010000134.1:0-615 GCF_052116205.1 Prevotella sp. Sow4_E9_plate
CAAACATAAAAAGATATCATTATGGAGATTACCAAGGACAAAGTTACAGAATTATTTTGTATTATTGATGAATTTTACAAAGTTTTTGATGCTGAAAATGCAGGAAAATTGCTTTTGAGTGAAGATGGAGTAAAGCGCAGACGACGTAAAGCCTCTTTATCTGATAGTGAAATCATGACGATTTTGCTGTATTTCCATTTCGGCTCGTTCCGAAACTTCAAGCATTATTACCTATTCTTTATTAGAGGAACTTTGAAGTCATATTTTCCAAATGCGGTGTCTTATAACCGTTTTGTAGAACTTGAAAGTCGCGTATTCTTCCCTCTCATGTTCTTCCTGAATCTCCGTGCTTTTGGCAGATGTACTGGTATAACCTTTGTTGATTCAACCATGATACCAATATGCCACAATCTCAGGCGTTATGCCAACAAAGTGTTCAAAGGCATTGCCACAGACGGAAAGGGAACAATGGGATGGTGTCATGGGTTCAAGCTACATCTGGCTTGTAATGATAGAGGTGAGATAATTGCTTTTGTTCTCACTGGTGCAAACGTTAGCGACAAAGATCCAGCGGTATTCGATGTATTGGCTAAACGTCTGTATGGCAAGCTGTTT
>NZ_JBQKLN010000135.1:0-606 GCF_052116205.1 Prevotella sp. Sow4_E9_plate
AAGCTCCGTTGCTTCATATTCCACCAGATTGTTGTCAAAGTTGACACAGAGTGTGCGGTCTTCTATGTTGACTTTTTCTACAGTTCCGATGTCACCATTGTACACATTCTTATCGTAATTGTTACGTATTTGCATCACACGGTCGCCCAACTTATAAGTTGTACCACCACGGCTTATGCCCAATGTAGTTGTATTGAGTGCTTGCTGTAGCATCATGTTCAGGTTGGCTGCACCTACCACACTTCTTTGCATCGGCGTAAGTACCTGGATGTTGCTTAAAGGCTGATTGTAAGCCTTTGGCAAGCGATACTTCACAAGTTTTACTATTTCTTCAGCCACTTGTTCCGGGTCTTCATTTTTGATGAAGAAGAAGTCGGTCTGCTTGCCGTTGCTCGTATCTGGATAATGCCCTTGGTTGATGGCATGGGCACTCATGACGATTCTACTGGATTGAGCCTGCCGGAAGATGCGGGTTAGTCGAACTACGGGAATCTTCTCGGAGTCAATAATGTCACGCAAAACATTGCCAGCTCCAACACTTGGCAACTGGTCAATATCACCCACAAGCACTAAGCGCATGTGTTCGGGAATAGCCTTCATTAGATT
>NZ_JBQKLN010000136.1:0-593 GCF_052116205.1 Prevotella sp. Sow4_E9_plate
CTGTGCCAAGGTATCCTTGTAGTCACGACTCGCCGAGACAAACAGTCTTCTAACGTGCGACCAGCAACATACATGAGTACAGTCCTTCAACTTATTGAAGTAAAGGTATGCTGCATAGGCATCGGTCATCAACGTGCCCTTGAAGTCACCAAGGAACTCCTTGATAACCTCTTTCTTACGACTACCATACAGATAATAGCAGACCTTGGTGGTCAAGTTGACAATGACCCACATATATCGCTTCTTATAATGCACCTCACCATTGGCATCCGTCACCTTAGTGTCAACCCAGGACTCATCACAATAAATCGTTGAGCCAGGTTTCAATAGCCATTGTTTGATGGTCTCCTGACAATTCTCCAAGAACTCAGCACCATGTCGCAACCAGTTGAAAATAGTAGACTTAGACAGTAAATCACCGTTAGAACGTAACTACTGATTTTCAGCAGTTAGCACATCCAACATTTTTCAAAAAAAGCATATTATTAATTAGGGTGTCCAGTTCTCTGTTCTTAAAAACAAGCTGGAAACATCCCTGTTAATTGTTAATATTACGCTCTGATATTTAACGTTTCATGTAACGAAATAGTTCT
>NZ_JBQKLN010000137.1:0-588 GCF_052116205.1 Prevotella sp. Sow4_E9_plate
TCTTAATATAAGTTATTGATTTACAGACGATTAAATATTAATTTAACGCAGTATTGATTAATAAAGAATATACTACCGCTGATATATGCGCAACAAATTGTGACGCTTGTGATTCATTTCCCTTGAAATCCTTAACAAATACAGCTAAGGTATAGCAGACCTTATTAGGCAGACATATATAGGCTACATCATTCTGAGCTGCAAGAATACCATTTTCATTGACATAACCAGAACCTGTCTTATGTGCTATTACAACCCCTTCTTTATCAAGAAGTGGAGCTACTATCCTATCTATACCTGTTTTACATTCTTTCAATGCATTCTTAATGAAATCTTGTTTCTCATTACTGATAAGACTTTCTGTAAACAAACGATTCATCAACATTGCAGCACCAAGAGGAGATGTGTAATTAGAGTAAGCTTTGTCATGGTCAGCGGACATTTCCTCTTCTGTATAAGCTATCTGAAAACTCGAACGTGGTATGAGTTTCGCTATAAAACTGTCTGTTTGTGCAGTATTGAGCATATTCTTAAACATGATATTGCTTGCATTATTGTCGCTCTGGGAAAGAGTATAGCGCAACAGAT
>NZ_JBQKLN010000138.1:0-565 GCF_052116205.1 Prevotella sp. Sow4_E9_plate
AGTCTTCTGCGTACACTCCACAAAGATGTTTTCGCCATCTATCGTCATCTTCATCGGATAGAAACCCATGATCTGGCGGATGGCATCCGGAGCTGTTCGCTTCACGATACTCGTTGTAACCGTGAAATCCTCCAGTTCATCATACATAAAGTTGATACGATAATCCTTGGTGCTCTTGGCAAGGATGGTGAGTGCTTCTGACATAGAAGTGTTGCGGAAGCTGCGGGTGATGCGTTGGGCATAGATGGTCTGAAGAGAAAGGCTCATCAAACCTGCCAGCAGCATGATATATCTTAATCTTTTCATCTTATTCCACGATTAAAGTTTGACCTTCATGACGAATATTCACTTTCTCGAAATGATTCAACAGTTCGATAATATCATCCAGACTCATGTTCTTCTCCAGTTGCAGGAAGAGACGGATGTGGCGAGCCGACTCGTTCTGATAAGTTACCTGGAGATGGAAATGCCCGGCTATAGGAGTCAGTATATTCTGAAGCTCAGCGTTTTCGTAAACCAATGGGAACTGGGCAAGACTTGCAGAATCTGTCTTTTCTTCTATGTT
>NZ_JBQKLN010000139.1:0-549 GCF_052116205.1 Prevotella sp. Sow4_E9_plate
GAGCGTATCACTCCACAAAGCTTGTCATAACCTCCACGCATATCCTGATAGTTGGGAATATACTTATATTTTACGGCACCATTTAAGCTAAACATAAGGCTTGAAGTTTAGAGATAAAACTTTGAAGACCAAAATAGCTCAAATTATGATGCTCTATCTTCATACCATTGCTAAGCCCAAGATTGACATACTTGATGACAACGGCATCCTCGGTCGGAGCTGGAGTTAAACCGGCTGAAGGATTACCCTGCTTGGATGGTGTTGGAACTGCACTGGTTGAATCTGGCGCACCTGCAACAACACACTCCACAACATTTGGAGCCTGGAACTTCTTCTTGTACCACTTTTCAAATACATGATAAGGAACTCCATTGGATTCGAAAAATTGATTTACCGAAATGCCTGCTGGTACCGCCTCCGCTTTATAGCGTTGCCACAGGCTCTCAAGATCTTTACTACTTATTGCCATACTTATAACATTTAATGTTTAACATGGCGCAAAGGTAGCACTTATTGTTCAAACCGCCAAAATAGGGGTTGGATGCTTAC
>NZ_JBQKLN010000140.1:0-547 GCF_052116205.1 Prevotella sp. Sow4_E9_plate
GTGGTATGAGTTTCGCTATAAAACTGTCTGTTTGTGCAGTATTGAGCATATTCTTAAACATGATATTGCTTGCATTATTGTCGCTCTGGGAAAGAGTATAGCGCAACAGATCTCTTACTGTCAACGATATAACTGGTGCTGAATAATCTTTCATCATAGGGCTCCATGTCTTTGGATCAAGTTTTTCCCTATTTATCTTTACCAAGGTATCAAGGGAAAGGCCTTTTTTGTCAAAATCATTGCAAAGAGCTAATGCCTGATGAACCTTAAATACACTCATCATAGGATAAATGCTTTTATTATTAACACTAACCGTATCTGTGTTATTAATAATAACCGCCACACCAATTTCACCAGGACAAGCCGAGACAATCTGAGAAATGCTATCAGTCAAAACATCTGTTAATGGAGGATTCGCGCTACCTTTTGTAGCTGATTTATGGGACAATGAGAACACCAAGATGAAGATGCAAACTAAAGCTATACACAAAACTACGATTTGCTTTTTTCTGTTTTTTTTCATGTTCCTTAATTCCGCAACACTATA
>NZ_JBQKLN010000141.1:0-527 GCF_052116205.1 Prevotella sp. Sow4_E9_plate
ACGGTACTCACCAAGCCTCACAGGAAAGATTCCATAGGAGTCAAAATCCGTGAGATCTGTGAGAAAAGTAATCACTAATCATTAATTACTAATTAACATGAAAAAGGAAACCATCAAGAAAGTAATCAACTTCATCATCACCGTCCTCACTGCCGTCCTCAGCGCCTTCTGTGTGCAGAGCTGCAAGAGCTAAGGTAATTAATCAATAATCACTAATCATTAATCACTAGAAAAGATGAAGAATCCAAGAAAAATCAATCTGATCGTGGTACATTGCAGTGCCACACGTGTTAACCAGGACTTCCCGGTAGAAGCCTTGGAAGCCTGCCACAAGGCAAGAGGCTTCAAGAGCATCGGCTACCACTACTACATTACGAAGGATGGCATGGTCTATCCCTGCCGTCCAGAAACCGAGATGGGGGCTCACGCCCGCCACTACAACGCCCACAGCATCGGAATCTGCTACGAGGGTGGTCTCGACGAGAAAGGCAAGCCTGCCGACACTCGCACTCCTGCCCAGAAGGAAT
>NZ_JBQKLN010000142.1:0-512 GCF_052116205.1 Prevotella sp. Sow4_E9_plate
CATACCTTCCCTGGAGCGAATGGGCTATCACATCGACCACCGTCAGATTCATCTGATGGGGCTTTCAAATGGAGGTAGTGCGATAGTGGCAACCATGCACTCATCCCATGCCAAGGATTTCAAGAGTTTGACATCTATCTCCTGTAATCTTGGAGGATTGAGGAAGGTGCCATGTAGAATCAATCTGATTGGTGGCGGTCAGGATCATTCTTCACGTTTGATGCCAAGTCAGGCAAGCAGACTCAGCAAGATGGGAGTCCATACAGGGCTGTTCTTTGTTCCAGAAGAAAACCATTATGTTTTGGTAAACAGGCGCAATGAGATTATCGAGTTTCTCAAACAGGAGATGAATCTGACTTGCGTCAGGGAATAGAAAAGCCTATGTTTTTTGAATTATATGTTTGAGCCCACTTTAAAAAGGGGCATATTTTGAATCCAGCATGACCAGTGTGGTCATTCTGAGTGAAACATAGCAATCGGCTCCGCTGGTGAATATCTGTCGAGAAATCGCT
>NZ_JBQKLN010000143.1:0-504 GCF_052116205.1 Prevotella sp. Sow4_E9_plate
TCAGCTGTATTCTAACAAAGTGAAATCTCATCTTGCGATTTGATTTACTTTAGTCTGAACTAAAGTTCATTACTTACAGTTTTGCTTGTGTCAATATGTCAAAGATCTTTTTGTGTAGAATTTTAATGATTGGCTCCTTTCAGTCGCCTATCCTTAAATTCTCACAATAGTGGAGAATAACGGATTCGAACCGTTGACCCCCTGCGTGCAAAGCAGGTGCTCTAGCCAACTGAGCTAATCCCCCAGTTTGAGATATTATATGAAGAATGTAGTCCCAGGCAGATTTGAACTGCCGACCTCCACATTATCAGTGTGGCGCTCTAACCAACTGAGCTATAGGACTGTGTTGGTAAAGAGTAGCATCTCTGCCGAACATTCTCTATCTCTTATTTAATTAAACAGATGGTGCGTACAAGAAGAGAAGCGAACTTTTAAGTCCTGTTCCTAAATCTTCACAGGAAATTCGTCTCTCCAGAAAGGAGGTGTTCCAGCCGCACCTTCCGG
>NZ_JBQKLN010000144.1:0-490 GCF_052116205.1 Prevotella sp. Sow4_E9_plate
AAGCAGCGCGCTTAAATACTTTCTTTTCATACGATAAAATTTAATTAAAAATATTAATTGTTAACTTTAAGTTCTAAACTTTCTCTGTACTATCTCCTGCGGGGAGATATTCTTTTACGGTGCAAATATAGACAAATTTATTCATACTCGCAAATATTTAACCTTTTTTTTTCCAAAAACCCCTTATTTTCTTTAGTTTTTAATAAAATTGGGCTTGTTTGAGTGCTCAAAACGCCTTTCTCATGCATTTTTAAGCATTTCAGACACGATTTTTTCTACACCTTATTATATATAGAGGGCATTCTTCCACTTTCTTTACAAAATCCCCGAATATCGGTACTATCTCCCCGCAGGAGATTAGAGATTACAAGCATAGAATTTAAAGTTAACAATTAATATTTTTAATTAAATTTTATCGTATGAAAAGAAAGTATTTAAGCGCGCTGCTTATGGGAACACTTACAGTGGCATCCATGAGTACATTTACTTC
>NZ_JBQKLN010000145.1:0-473 GCF_052116205.1 Prevotella sp. Sow4_E9_plate
CCGAACTTGTCTCTCAGGTCGAAGAAGAGCTGGTGAAGCTCTGCCTTGTTCTTAGTGTCGAGGCTTCCTGATGGCTCATCGGCAAGGATGACGGCAGGATTATTGACCAAGGCTCTCGCCACGGCTACACGCTGCTTCTCACCACCAGATAACTCGGCAGGCTTGTGGTTAGCTCTGTCGCTCAAGCCCATGAATTCCAATAACTCCTCGGCACGTTCCTTGGCTTCCTTTCTGCCCTTTCCGGCGATGAAGGCAGGAATCATGATGTTCTCCAGGGCGGTGAACTCCGGTAGAAGCTGATGGAACTGGAAGACGAAACCGAGATGCTGGTTGCGGAAATCGCTCAGTTTCTTGGTGCTGAGGCTGCGCACATCAATGCCGTCCACCTCTATGCTGCCACTATCTGGCTTGTCGAGGGTACCGATAATCTGGAGAAGAGTGGTCTTGCCGGCACCACTAGGTCCGACGATACT
>NZ_JBQKLN010000146.1:0-469 GCF_052116205.1 Prevotella sp. Sow4_E9_plate
TACGCAACTGCTGAGCTGCTTTCTTGTAATCAATTTCTAAGTTGTCCATAATATAAAAACTGTGTTAAACTACTTTTATTGTAGCTTGACACAGTTTAGTTTACACTCTCATCAAATGTACAAATACAATGGTCCTTACAGAGACTTAGTTGGTACTTATAAACAATATATCCCTTCCTATGCTCTCCGACTGGTCAATCTTCTTGGGCAGGTATTCCCTAGAATCGTAAAGGTTAGAAATGGAAAGGTTACAAATGTCATATATTAATAGCATTATTAAGCGGACTCATAAAAGCATTACATTTATTATGAAGCATTCATTTTTACAAACATTAAGCACCATTTTTTCCTCTAAAATCCGCGAATTCAACAAGCAAGTGCAAAATTACGAAATGTTTTTGTAAAAGCACTCCTTTGGTGTTGAGAAATTCAATTTCTTTCTTGGTCTCTCATTAATTTTTGCCGTAAA
>NZ_JBQKLN010000147.1:0-460 GCF_052116205.1 Prevotella sp. Sow4_E9_plate
GCCATGGGCACCAGCACACGTGACATCAGCAGCTACTTTGAGCGTGAGTTCAACACAACTCTATCAGCCGATACTATCAGCTCTATAACAGACCGTGTATTACCCGAAATCACCGCCTGGAAGTCTCGCATGCTCGATCCTGTATATGCCATTTGCTGGCTTGATGCTATCCATTATAAGGTAAAGGATGAGAATGGCAGAGCTGTCACACGAGCCATTTACAACATTCTTGGTATCAACAAGGAAGGCCAAAAAGAACTGTTAGGTATGTATGTGTCTAAGAGTGAAGGAGCTAACTTCTGGCTAGAAGTTCTTACGGATCTTCAGAACCGTGGTGTTCGAGACATCTTGATTTGTTGTATTGATGGTCTCAAAGGCTTCCCAGATGCCATCCAAAGCGTATTTCCTGAGAGTTCTGTGCAGCTCTGTATTGTCCATCAGATACGCAATTCTATCAAGT
>NZ_JBQKLN010000148.1:0-451 GCF_052116205.1 Prevotella sp. Sow4_E9_plate
AAGAATGTGTACAATGGTGACATCGGAACTGTAGAAAAAGTCAACATAGAAGACCGCACACTCTGTGTCAACTTTGACAACAATCTGGTGGAATATGAAGCAACGGAGCTTGATGAGCTAACATTGGCCTATGCTTCTACCATTCATAAATCGCAAGGTTCAGAATATCCGATCGTGGTAATCCCAGTTTTGATGACTCATTTTGTGATGCTTCAGCGCAACCTCATCTATACAGGCATTACGAGAGCTAAAAAAATCTGTGTGCTTATCGGCCAGCCCAAAGCTCTCGCTTATGCAATACGTAATCTGACGGTAATCAACAGAAACACCAAATTGAAAGAACGACTGCGTGGAGAGATAGAAGCGAACAATGATTCTGGTCTCCACATCAGCAGTAGATACATACTTCCTGAGGAACAGCCAATGATGGCTGCGGAACCAGAGCCAAATC
>NZ_JBQKLN010000149.1:0-435 GCF_052116205.1 Prevotella sp. Sow4_E9_plate
TACTGAAAATCAGCGACTTGACCAACTTTTTATAGTTAAGTTTTCATAAGCATTTCTTAATATAAGTTATTGATTTACAGCCGATTAAATATTAATTTAACGCAGTATTGAGTAATTATTTCTTTATAGAAAAGTTGCATTTTGCGCATGGTTACATAGAAATTTTTATAGTTCCATTATGTTTCATATATTTAAGATCAGTAAAAGTGAAATCAAAAGAAATCCTTTTCCCATTTATAGGACTCTTTTTCTTAACTTTGCTAGGTCTATTGTCTGAGTATGAAAATATTGGTAGCCTAATTCCGACCATTAGAAGCTATGTTTTAGGCAAGTTCTCAATAGAAGTGCAAAAATCTGAGGGGGTTTCAGGCTTAATAATCTATACCTGAAAACACCGAGGGGTTTGGGGGCGAGTAGCCCCCATGTATTGAGCTA
>NZ_JBQKLN010000150.1:0-429 GCF_052116205.1 Prevotella sp. Sow4_E9_plate
ATTGAGGAATTGCTTCATTGCATGGAAGGAATATCACTGCTTGATGAGCCAAAACTCGAAAAGTATCTGGCATTGTACAATAAAGCATTCCTCTATCAAAAGGTAGGATTCTTCCTGGAGCATAGCAAAGAGCATCATCACATAAGCGACCAATTCATAGAAATGTGCCGCTCTAAAGGTGCCTTGCATACCAAACGTCTAACCTCCACAGGCGATTCTGACACCTATTTATGTCGATGGAAGCTTTATGTACCAGAAGATTGTGTAATTGAAAAAACTATTGAAAATGAACTCATATAACAAGATATATTTAGAAAACCTTAATTCCGCAACACTTTGATTTAACTTTATTTATAAGTTCCTGAGCAACAAAAAGTTGCTCAGGATTTTGCCATGTCAGATTTTTCACTTATCTTAGTGTTGCAAATC
>NZ_JBQKLN010000151.1:0-423 GCF_052116205.1 Prevotella sp. Sow4_E9_plate
GTCGTTAATGACTGCCACACCTGGACTATAGCCCAGGAACTTCTTGTAGGTTGGTTTTGCATCATGCTTCTCTGTTTCAATGAACTGATGGTCAAAGTCAAAATCATACTCGTGACCGGATTTCAATTGACCAGTAGCAAGCAGGGCTTTGATCAATAAGCAGTTCATCTTGTCTGCAGTATTGAAATCATAGGATTTGCCAGAAGCAGACTTATAGGTGATGCTCTTAAAAGTCAGTTCTTCGATAGCACGCAATATGGTGTCTGCGCTGCAAGTGCGAAGAGTTGGATGAAGAGACAAATGTTTCATCAGGTGAGTTGTAACATCCTCAATACATGAGCCGCCACAAAGATATACGCACATCAGAGAGCGTAGAATTTCGCTATATTGATAACCAAACATAGTGCATCTCAATCCCAAGGT
>NZ_JBQKLN010000152.1:0-405 GCF_052116205.1 Prevotella sp. Sow4_E9_plate
GGAAGGTGTGCAAAAATCGGACAAAATTCACGCTCATACTATCATGATGCATAGTGTTCAAGCTCTTTACTGCAATTGAGATTGCCATTGAGATTGCTTGCGGATTTGAGGATTATATGAATAACGCTGCAAAATGAACTGTTCTTTATCTTTTACTCGGCAGTTGTCTGCTGCTCTGTAGCATTCTCTGTTGTGGCCTCAGTAGCATTCTCCTGCTTTGTAGAATCCTCAACACCTGCCTGTGGCTGGATAGAAGTACCTGTTGCCAATGTATCTGAAGGTGCTTCTGGAGCTACGGTATCAACTGGTGCTACCTCTGCGTTACCTACCATTCTGCTTGATGCAAAAACGTTGCTTACTGAAACCATTACCATAGCTGCGATAGCTGCAAACATAAACTTCTTC
>NZ_JBQKLN010000153.1:0-401 GCF_052116205.1 Prevotella sp. Sow4_E9_plate
ATAGTCTATGAATGGTCTTGGCTTCCATATTGGTAGCTTCGCTCATTCGCTTGGACGCACGGCCAGTAGGTGCTGCAAGCAAAATCCTCATTCCTGCCGTTTTATACGCAGCAATAATACCTTGCGTAGTTGTGGTCTTACCTGTACCAGGACCGCCAGTCAGTACCATCACTTTCGAGCGGATCGCTTGTTGGATGGCAGCAATCTGAACCTCGTCATATTCTATACCAGAGGCCTTTTCAATCGCTTTAATATCAGCCTTCAATCCGAGGTTATTTGCTCCTTGACTATTTATTAAGGTCAAGAGTTTCTTTGCCGTTCCACGTTCAGAATGATAGAATGGAGGCAGATATATAGCTTCATTCTCACGGATGAGATCTTCCGAAGCAATCATCTCTGAA
>NZ_JBQKLN010000154.1:0-393 GCF_052116205.1 Prevotella sp. Sow4_E9_plate
GATGAGGCGCTTCTTGTAGAGGTCGCCAATGGCACGCTTGTAAACCTTCTTGCTCACGTGGAAACGCTCGTAGATGTCGTCGGCCTCGCTCTTGTCGCCAAGGTTGCACTCACCGTCGTTGTCCAGAAGATACTGGTAGAGGGTTTCGACGAAATCGGCTGTCTGCTGGATACCGGTCTTCTGCAGGGTGACATCTATCTTTCCGTCAGGGCGAACTCTTCCGATGTATCCCTTCATCTTGTCACCCGTGTGGATGTACTGGAAAATCTGGTCCTGATAGAGGAGACCCGGATACTGGTTGTCGATGATAACCTTGAAGCCGAGGTCGGTCTTCTGCCAGATGAGGAGATCCACCTCATCACCATGCTTGTAGTGAGGATGGTCTTCGTTGAG
>NZ_JBQKLN010000155.1:0-390 GCF_052116205.1 Prevotella sp. Sow4_E9_plate
GCATGGTATATCAATCAAGAGCCGACCACAACATTTACAATAGACGGGTTCGTGCTTTACAATTACGTCTGGTTCTGCTATAGTCTGCAGTGTGTGACCCTTGTGGCCAGGCTGTCCACCGCTCGGCTTTCCGCTTGGCTTGCGAAGAGACTTTGTCCTGCGCAGCTCACGGGAAGCGATACTTTCTTGGGATGGAGGGATACTGCTGTTTTTCTCGGGCTTTCCTGGTGTACTTGATGTATCGTCATCAGCACCCTCGAGTTCCTTGATGCGCTTTTTAGCAACGGCTAGTTCAGCCTTTGTGGAAGCAAGTTCTGTCTTTAGATTATGTATCTCCACGTCCTTCTGGTTAATGACACGGTTGAGACGTCCGATCTCCTCAGTCTTCTC
>NZ_JBQKLN010000156.1:0-379 GCF_052116205.1 Prevotella sp. Sow4_E9_plate
ATGGACGGAAAGGCTGTACTTCGAGACAAGAAGGAGGTAAAGGCAGACAGTCTTCAGAATCCTAACGATCCTGATGCAACCTATCGTGCCAAGAACGACCAGAAGGTGCAAAGCTATGTGACCAACATCACAGAGACTGTAGAGGAAGGCAAGCCTAACATCATCACTTCCGTTCAGGTTGAAACTGCAGTATTTGCAGACTGCTATTTCCTTCAGGAGGCTGTGGAAAACAGTGAACGTGTCACGGATTCTACGATTGAAGACCTGTATGCAGATGGGAACTGATACCACATGACGAGGATGGTCTGACCGTCAGGGAGATTGCTACTGGCAACACCTATGAGGCCGTCAAAGCCGTCACAAAGCAGGGCTCCAGAAA
>NZ_JBQKLN010000157.1:0-379 GCF_052116205.1 Prevotella sp. Sow4_E9_plate
CCGGAAGGTGCGGCTGGAACACCTCCTTTCTGGAGAGACGAATTTCCTGTGAAGATTTAGGAACAGGACTTAAAAGTTCGCTTCTCTTCTTGTACGCACCATCTGTTTAATCAAATACAGGAGACTGAGAGAATTAATAATTAATAATGTATAATTAATAGTTAATAGTTTGGCTCAAGCAAAATGGTTCAACTCCACAATCTCCACTCCAAAGGAAAAGGCCGGTATGAAGTATTTTACTTTTTTACCTTTTTACCCTTTTACCTTTAAAAGATCTTTGACATATTGACACAAGCAAAACTGTAAGTAATGAACTTTAGTTCAGACTAAAGTAAATCAAATCGCAAGATGAGATTTCACTTTGTTAGAATACAGCTGA
>NZ_JBQKLN010000158.1:0-378 GCF_052116205.1 Prevotella sp. Sow4_E9_plate
CCTCTCACACCACCGTACATGCGGTTCCGCATACGGCGGTTCCTATTTTGGATACCATTCGAGGTATGAACCCGTCAATGTAGCATAGCCTGCCATGCTCAACTTTTCATTGGTTATCGCACGACTTAGTATGTAACTGCCAGCTATGCGCCAATCCCCCAAACGACTATTGCCCCACATGTAAGCTTGGTACTTATCTATACCACACTTTATCAAGTTGGCAATTCTCGTTTTCACCCTCTTCCACGACTTCCATATACACATACGTAGCCGTCGCCTTAGCCACTCGTCAGTTTCCATGAGGAAACGTTTCATGTTGGCAAGGTGATAGTAACCTACCCATCCCCTTATGTACTCTTCAAGTTTTTGCTTTCTCTT
>NZ_JBQKLN010000159.1:0-377 GCF_052116205.1 Prevotella sp. Sow4_E9_plate
GAATTTACAGCCTTGAACTTACTACCATCAATAGATAAGTAAGAATGGCTGAAGAGTCCAAAGGAATCCAACTGCTTATTCAATGATTTAAAAACTTTCTTGATAGGCTTCAAATTATCCTTTCGGAAATCAGAAACTGTACGAAAGTCAGGGGTTACCTTGCTTAAAAGCCACATAACCTCGATATTGACAACGCACGCTTTGGCCAACTTTCGAGAAGAACGGATAGAATTGAAATAACCATAAATGAGTAGTTTCAATATGTCTGAAGGGTCATATGAAGGTCGTCCACCATTTCCAGGAGCCTCACGTTTAGTATGATTGAAGCCGAGTTCTTCTAAATCCTGGCTATCTACAAACGCATCAATGTAGCGAAC
>NZ_JBQKLN010000160.1:0-368 GCF_052116205.1 Prevotella sp. Sow4_E9_plate
ATACTGGTTGTCGATGATAACCTTGAAGCCGAGGTCGGTCTTCTGCCAGATGAGGAGATCCACCTCATCACCATGCTTGTAGTGAGGATGGTCTTCGTTGAGATAACGCTCTATCTTGGCAGAGGCAACGATGCGATAGCTCTCCTCGTCGATGTGGATATGCACGATGTAGGAGTTGCCGAGCACCATGCGCTTCTTCTGCTCGCGGAATGGACAGAAGATGTCCTTCATCAGTCCCCAGCCCAGGAAGGCTCCGTATTCGTTGACCCATTTTACTTCGAGATAGGCGAAGTCGCCCACCTTTGCCAAAGGGGTTTCGGTGGTTGCTATGAGACGCTCTTCCTGGTCGAGATATAGGAAGACATCCA
>NZ_JBQKLN010000161.1:0-361 GCF_052116205.1 Prevotella sp. Sow4_E9_plate
TTTTGCAACACTAAGATAAGTGAAAATTCTGACATGGCAAAATCCTGAGCAACTTTTTGTTGCTCAGGAACTTATAAATAAAGTTAAATTATAGTGTTGCGGAATTAAGGATATAAAAATGTGAAAGTGAATGTGAATTTGAAATGTAAGCGAATAAAAAAGGGAATCATGTAATGATATAAGAATAAGATATTCCTTATATATTAAGGTACGCGCGAACATAAAATAAATAAATATATATATTACAATAAATGGGGGTGTAATTTAAACTGTGTCAAGGCTTGTTCTTAACTTTCATTCCCACTCCCTGCTGGGGGCATGCCCCCAGCAGGGAAGCCTTTTCGGCTGCAAAGTTACATAA
>NZ_JBQKLN010000162.1:0-359 GCF_052116205.1 Prevotella sp. Sow4_E9_plate
GATGCAGTTGAAGATTCGGCTGCAAAGTTAACAAAAAGTTTCGAGAAAATACTCATCGAGGTGATAATTTTGTTCATGGTAATACCAAGAAAGATAAATTTCACCCAAATGGGGAGGTATGGCTCGCATGTTGAGCAAACCTATCGCAACGCATTCGGCTTAAAAAAGTCGAAAAGCATTGACTGGCTCAAACTTAATGTATCACTTGCCAAGCGCTTCTTTGCTAAACAGGGAAGATGGGCTATTGCCATTGATCCCAGCTACATCAGCAAAGCTGGCAAGAAGACTCCACATATCGGTCGTTTTTGGTCGGGATGTGCACAGTCTGTTAAACATGGTCTCGAAATCATGGGTATTGG
>NZ_JBQKLN010000163.1:0-359 GCF_052116205.1 Prevotella sp. Sow4_E9_plate
AGTTCGTGCCCATCTACTCCCAGTATTAAGCAGAAAAGAAAAATTCGACTTTAACGCAGTAAAAGAACAAGTACTTAGTTTTCTTGGTTCTTTTCTATCTTTCACAGAAGGCGAAAGAAAGTTTATTGAACACTTCAATCAGAGAGAATATAGACCAGATATTCTATTTAATGAAAGTTCAATCGTTGAACGAATAACAAGTCACCCTATGGCTTTATGGAAATGCAGACCCAAAGAGATGAAGTGAAATCCATATCGATATTAAAATCGAAATTATTAAACAACGAGGTATGTTTAATACTATAGCTTCCTCCTGTTTGAACTATCCCATTTTTTAGGATAGTTGCCCTTTTGGGCAA
>NZ_JBQKLN010000164.1:0-355 GCF_052116205.1 Prevotella sp. Sow4_E9_plate
AAACATAGTGCATCTCAATCCCAAGGTGGAATCTATGGTTTGAGCTAAAAGAGCATCAAATTGCTCCATAATAGAAAAAATTCCTCCAAAAGGAGTGAGTTTCTCAGATTTAATTTGTATCTTTGCCATGTCATATTAGAGTTTTGCTTGTCTTCTTTTCGCAACACTAAGGTAAGTGAAAATTCTGACATGGCAAAATCCTGGGTAACTTTTTGTTGCTCAGGCACTTATAAATAATGTTAAATATAGTGTTGCGGAATTAAGGAACATGAAAAAAAACAGAAAAAAGCAAATCGTAGTTTTGTGTATAGCTTTAGTTTGCATCTTCATCTTGGTGTTCTCATTGTCCCATAAA
>NZ_JBQKLN010000165.1:0-333 GCF_052116205.1 Prevotella sp. Sow4_E9_plate
TCTTCCTGATGATTACTGGAGTCTACCTTGTAATTCTGAGCTTTCATCACGAGAGTATCCTTGTTGAAGTCTGCTTCTTTAAATGCTGCTTTAGTACACTTATGCGAGCATTTTTTGCAAGCCAACTTATTGCAATAACGGATACGGCCATCCTTCTTTAAGGACTTCTGACGTAATATAGAGCCCTGCGGACAATACACTAAATTCTTAGCAGCATCTCTGACAAAGTAGCCTTGCAGCGCAAGCTGTTTGAGTTCCTCATCAGACATTTCCTTTATATTACTTGATGCCGTACATTCGTAGGATTTACGAACACCAATTTGGGGAGAGTCA
>NZ_JBQKLN010000166.1:0-332 GCF_052116205.1 Prevotella sp. Sow4_E9_plate
TGCATCACTTTTTCGAAATATTCCCTTGTTTCCATTATCAAATTGTTTTGATTACGGATGCAAAGGTAATATATTATATAGGTACCGCCATACGGGCTAATGGTGATTTACGCCTGAACCTCAGCCTCGACGGAACGCTGAAGAAGGCAACAGCTCTGTTAGGGGATGGCACCACCACGGATACCAACCCAGATACCGGAAAGGATACCCCTGGTGGCGACAACACCGACCAGGGCGGTAGCGGAACCACTGGAGGCTCAGATGTAGGCATATAGTCCCAGCCTCCTGGCATCTGAAACAAGAGAAAGCGCATCGGCAGGATGCAGTCCGGA
>NZ_JBQKLN010000167.1:0-327 GCF_052116205.1 Prevotella sp. Sow4_E9_plate
AAGCTCCGTTGCTTCATATTCCACCAGATTGTTGTCAAAGTTGACACAGAGTGTGCGGTCTTCTATGTTGACTTTTTCTACAGTTCCGATGTCACCATTGTACACATTCTTGTCGTAATTGTTACGTATTTGCATCACACGGTCGCCCAACTTATAAGTTGTACCACCACGGCTTATGCCCAATGTAGTTGTATTGAGTGCTTGCTGTAGCATCAGGTTCAGGTTGGCTGCACCTACCACACTTCTTTGCATCGGCGTAAGTACCTGGATGTTGCTTAAAGGCTGATTGTAAGCCTTTGGCAAGCGATACTTCACAAGTTTTACTAT
>NZ_JBQKLN010000168.1:0-316 GCF_052116205.1 Prevotella sp. Sow4_E9_plate
AATCGCCGAGTTTTATCTTTTTTGCCATATAATATTACTTTCGAGAATATAAAATGCTTTTGCCCTTACAGGGCGACAGGTTTGCGTCCGTAATTACCCAGGGTGTTGCCCAGGGCTAGGAGCTTCTGCCCTTTAAGGGCGTTTAGATGCAATCTATGGATGAGTCTGGTTCTTCTGCAGAAACTACTTTATTGTTATCAGCAGATTCTTCCTGGCTATCAGCAGCTCCAGCCTCCACCGTCTTCTCTATCATTCCATCCTTGAGATGGATGGTGCGGTCGGTGATGGACGCAAGACCCTCATCGTGGGTAACGAT
>NZ_JBQKLN010000169.1:0-316 GCF_052116205.1 Prevotella sp. Sow4_E9_plate
AAATAATTTGCTGCAATACGCTCTAGAATTGAACCTACATTCAGGCAATACGCCCTGTAAGGGCAAAAGCTTTAAAATACCGATGCTTTTGCTCCTTACAGGGCTTTTTATGTTTTACTCCCCAAACTCCTCCTTCACATCAAAGCAAGGGCAATCCTTGGCGGCGAACTCGTTGTGGCCATGAACTGTCGCCTCTGGATATTCCTCCTTCAGCTGTTCTATGAGCGCTTTCAGCGCCGCCTTCTGCTCGGAGGTTCGGGTGTCCTTCGGCTTGCCATCCTTGGAAAGCCCGCCGATGTAGCATACTCCGATGCTC
>NZ_JBQKLN010000170.1:0-311 GCF_052116205.1 Prevotella sp. Sow4_E9_plate
AGGCTCGTTTTGCTTTTTTATATCATTCCTTATTTCTTTTTACCTCTTAAAATTAGGCTGTTCCAATTATTTTGCTTAATTTTGCCTGCAAAATAATTTTGAATAAGAAAATGATTGATATAAAAGGTATAACCAAGAGCTTCGGCTCCCTGCAGGTACTTAAGGGCATCGACCTGCATATTGACAAGGGTGAGGTGGTAAGTATCGTCGGACCTAGTGGTGCCGGCAAGACCACTCTTCTCCAGATTATCGGTACCCTCGACAAGCCAGATAGTGGCAGCATAGAGGTGGACGGCATTGATGTGCGCAGC
>NZ_JBQKLN010000171.1:0-310 GCF_052116205.1 Prevotella sp. Sow4_E9_plate
TGATATCAACAATTTGTGTCTTACGGATCTTCTGGCATGGTATATCAATCAAGAGCCGACCACAACATTTACAATAGACGGGTTCGTGCTTTACAATTACGTCTGGTTCTGTATAGTCTGCAGTGTGTGACCCTTGTGGCCAGGCTGTCCACCGCTCGGCTTTCCGCTTGGCTTGCGAAGAGACTTTGTCCTGCGCAGTTCACGGGAAGCGATACTTTCTTGGGATGGAGGGATACTGCTGTTACTGCTGTTTTTCTCGGGCTTTCCTGGTGTACTTGATGTATCGTCATCAGCACCCTCGAGTTCCTTG
>NZ_JBQKLN010000172.1:0-308 GCF_052116205.1 Prevotella sp. Sow4_E9_plate
TCATCGAGTCATCGGCATAGCGGACAAAAGGGAGACCTCGGCTTGTGAGTTCCTTGTCCAACTCGTTGAGCATGATGTTGCTCAAAAGCGGACTTAACGGTCCTCCTTGGGAAGTGCCTTCCCCACTTGCCTCGAACATACCTTTGTTCATCACACCACTGCGGAGATATTTGTGGATAAGGCTTATCACCCTACCATCCTTTATCGTGCGGCTGAGGATTTCTATGAGTTTACTGTGGCTCACCGTGTCGAAGAAACGCTCCAAGTCGAGGTCAACCACATAAATGTAGCCATCATCGATTATTTTC